>JAHDBK010000070.1 GCA_020630455.1 Saprospiraceae bacterium | reverse complement strand
AAAAACAAATAAAAAAATGCAAATATAAAAAAGGAGATAAACAAATTTGTTTATCTCCTTTTTTTATTTAATAAAAAATAATATCATTAGAATGGACAACCTTCACATCCTTGTCCTCTTACATTATCTCTTGGTTTAGAGAACATAGTTCCGTCAGTCAATCCAACTACCTTGAACTCCGTTCTACGGTTCAGTTGGTGTTCTTGTTCGCTACAAGGTACTTCGTTAGCACAATTGTTTACATTTTGTGCTTCGCCATAACCTGCAGCTTGTAAACGAGAACCATCTACTCCTTGTTCTTTCAACCAACGCACTACAGATTCAGAACGTCTTTGAGATAATCTATTATTATAAGAATTAGAACCTCTTGAATCGGTATGTGAACCAATTTCTACAACAATATCTGGATTGTCACTCAAGAAAGTCATTAATTTTCTCAATTCAGATTCTGCATCTGTTCTGATATAAGATTGATCAAAATCATAATAAATATGTAATAAATAAGGAACAGCTCCTCCGTCAAAATTATCTGTAACACTTGGACTCACCTCAAAAGTACCTCCGTCAGAAGTCGTCAAGTTTTCATATACTCCACAACAAACTAATGGGTCTCCACTTACTGCACTAGGATCTGTCGCTACACCTGGAGCAAAAGGAATATCTCCTGGAGGATAAATTGTGCCTGGTCCCGGTCCTGGTCCTGGAGTAGGGTATGGGTCAGGAACTGGATAATTGTCTACGAATTCAGGATCATTTGGATCATAATAATCAGGATTATCTGGATCATTTTTTGCAATATCATCATAACCTGGGTCGCCAGGTCCTATTGGGTCTCCTGTTTCAGGATCTTCATATATTTTAGGACCTGTTTGTGGATTAGGTGTTTGAGTAACAGGAGCTTGATGAGGTTTTAGTATGAAATTCGCTGTTAAGCTATCACAATTTTCTACTTGTCTGCCTTCATCGTCCATTGTACATACATTTTTAGCTAATGGATTGAGGTAAACATTTTTATCATAATCAATAGTAATTTCATAACAACAAGAATCTTTCAATTCAAATTTATAATTGCCATCATTATCTGTGAATGTTTCTTGAACAGGTTCGCCGCATTCTGGGGTCAACATTACCGTAACATTAGAAAGAGGTGTTCCCGCAGTGCTAACATTTCCATAGACAAAACATTCTGTAGGTCTAGAAAGAGGAATTTCTACTAAGATGGTTTCTCCAGAAACGGCTTCAGTACAACCTTCTTTGGTATTGTCATCATAAGTATCTTTAGAAGCAGCGAAGTTACAACATTGGTTGAGTTTTTGTTCAACGTATGCTTTACCTTCTGCATCAGTTACTAATTCTTCTCCTGTACAATCATTGATAACCATTGCTCCTTCGATAGGTTCTCCTGTTTTTTCATCATAAACAAAAAGTTCTAAAGTAGCAGCATCTCTACGGAATGAATAGATGTCATCATCTCCAAATCCACCTTCTCTATCCGATGTGAAATATCCACAAGTTTTATCTTCATTAATAATATAAGAAAAATCATCGTCAACGCTATTAATAGGAGCACCAATGTTGATGATATCTCCCCATTCATTGAATCCTTCTTTTTTCTTTACATGGTAAATATCTAAACCACCAAGACCAACATGTCCATCAGATGCATAATAAAGATTACCATCATGAGCAAAGAAAGGAAATACTTCATGTCCTTCAGTATTTAATTTAGGACCTAAGTTAATAGGCGGTCCCCAACGACCATCTTCTGATTCAGAAACGTATAAGTCCATACCACCAAATCCTCCTGGCATATCAGAAGCAAAGTATAAAAATTTACCATCAGGAGTTAAAGCAGGATGGGCTACTGAATATTCATCACTATTGAATGGTAGGCTTTCGATATTAGAGAAAGAAGCATTTTCACCACTTCCTTTTACATCAGCAGAAAGTATTTTAAGGCGAATGACACCTTCATCATCTTTTCTAGCTCTACCATCAACTAAGTTATTTCTAGTAAAATAAACTTTATTATCTTCTTTATCAACTGCGATTACCGCATCGTGATATTTTGTATTCAATTTGGCAGATAATTTTTCTGGGTCACCATAGTCGTATAAACAAGCAGAAGAATCTTTTTCTTCTCTTTTTACATACATTAATTCAAGGAAAGGATTACCTGTCCAACAGTGAAGCCTTTTTACAGGACCTTGGTCAGCACTTTCAGATGCGAATACTAATCCGTCACCGTAATACATTGGGCTAAAATCATCTAAGCCTGTATTGAAAGGCATGTGTTCAATGGTATAAATTCCATCGTTCTTTTTAAGTAGTTCTTCTTCGTAATCACAAGCTCTTAAAAGGTGACGGCCACGCGTGTCATCAGGTCTTGCTTCTACAAATTTTTCAAACCAAGGACGTGCTAGGTCGCATTTGCCATTTCTTTGAAGCATATAGCCATAGTATAGCCAATGTTCGGGCTGTGCTTCATCTAACATAACCACTTGTCCGTACCAATATTCAGCATTTTCGGTATCGCTGACTTTACGATAACATTCAGCCAAATTTACTTTAGCTTCGGTATTGTCGTGTTTGGTTAAGATTTGGTTGTAGTCCATAATGGCTCCTTGGTAATCTAGGATGTCCATTTTATGCTTTACAGCTTTTAGTTTAGAAGCTGATTGAGCATTGGCATTACCAAAAGTAAATAAAATAGCAGACGCAATAAGAATAAAGTGAAGTCTTGCTCTCATAGTAGTATAGTCTTTAATTAAATAAAAATAAATTAAATTTTGAATGTTCTTAATTGAACAATATCGTGGTTGAAAAATGCGTCGGTTCTTATTAAAGCGTTGAAAATCACCACAAAATACGACATTTTTTTCATAAATTGTATCATTTGTCATACTAAATTAACACATACTTTTAGTTATAATATATATCTTATTGTATTAGAATGGGCAACCTTCACATCTATCCACAGCAATTTGTGTTGGTTGTGATGATTTTACTATATCAGTATAGTTTCCATTGCTATCGTAGTAACCTACAATTTTAAATTCTGTTCTTCTATTGCGTTGGTGTTCTTCCTCACTACAAGGGATATTATTTACACAATTATTGACATTGACTCCTTCTCCGTAGCCTTTTGAAATCAGCCTGTTAGAGTTTACTCCTTTTGCTTTTAACCACCTTACAACAGACTCTGCTCTTCTTTGAGATAATCTTTGATTATACCTATAAGAACCTCTAGAATCTGTGTGAGAACCAATTTCCAATACATAAGATGGATTATCTTGAAGCATTCTATACAATTTTTCTAATTCAGGTAATGCATCATCTCTAATATATGCTTGGTCAAAATCATAATAGATATGAAGTAAATAAGTACCTGGAGTTTGACCTTGTCCAAACCCTGAAGAAGTTTGTGTAGTAATTGTATTATGGCTTTGTGTAGAGACCCCATTATTATTAGAAATAGTATTCACAGTAGAATTATTAGTAGAATTGTATTGTGAACTATTATTTGTTACATAAGAACTTGAACTACTATTATTTGAAGATGGATAAGTTGATGTATTATTATTAAAAGTAGAATTACTAGAATTTGTTGTACTTGTAGTAGTATTACTACTTGTATTATTATTTGAAGCTACAGTATTCGTTGGAATAACTGGGGCTAGGTATATGTTTTGTAAAAGTGTAGTACTTTTATCCAAATCTTTAGTACATTGTTCTTTAGAACGAGTAGCTAAATAATGTGGAGCATAGTTTGCTTTTACAGTATAACAACATTCTTCATTTATTTTAAAATAATATTTACCATCTTTATCTGTTACCGTAGTCATTGGTTCCTTATTACATTCTGATTGTAATTCAATTGTAGCTCCTTCGATAGCTTGGTTTGTAATTTCATCATAAACAATACCTTCTATATCAAATACCAATTCTTTTTTAAGTGGTATTTCGACTAAGATACTTTCTCCAATATCGGCGTTTTTAGTACACCCTTCAAGGCTGTTTCCTATATATTCTTCTTTAGCAGCTGAGAAAGTACAACACTTTTCTAATTTTTGATCTAAGAAAACGATACCTGCAATATTAGTTGTGTATTCTTTACCATCACATTCATTGATTACTGTTGCTTCTCTTAATGGTTCCATTGTTTTTTCATCATATACTAGAACCTCCATTTTGGCAGCCATTTTTTTGAAAGAATAAATATCATCATCACCCATGCCTCCATCTCTATCTGAAGAGAAATATCCGAAAGCTCCGTCAGGATGCATTATGATTCCAAAATCATCACTAGTAGAATTAATAGGGTGTCCCATATTGTTAATTTCTCCAAATTGGTTGTTTTCTTTGATTTCCATATAGTAAATGTCTAAGCCACCTAATCCAACGTGTCCGTCAGATGCAAAAAACACTCTATTATCTGGAGATACATAAGGAAATACTTCGTGTCCTTCAGTATTGATTCCAGGTCCTAAATTCATAGGAGGTCCCCAACGACCATTATCATTATCAGAATAATATAAATCCATACCTCCGAATCCACCAGGCATATCAGAAGCAAAGAATAGTCTTTTTCCATCTGGGCTTAATGTAGGATGAGCTACAGAATATTCATTACTATTAAAAGGGAAACTTTCTAAAGAACCCCAAACATATCCTTCTTTTTGAGCAGTATAAATTTTTAAGCGTATCGCTCCAGCATCATCTTTTCCATTATAGTTATTTCTAGTAAAATAAATTTCACTTTGATCATCATTAAAACATACTGCTGCATCGTGGAATCTAGAATTCAGACGATTAGAAAATTCGCTTGATTTACTGTATTCGTATTCTAATTTTTTCTTGCTTGTTTGGTTTCTCTCAACATAATATAATTCTAAGAAAGGATTACCTGTCCAAGTATGTGTTCTCTTGATAGGGTTTCCAGAATCTTGATATTCTGAAGAAAATACAATCCCCTCACTAAAGAACATAGGACTAAAGTCATCCAAGTTAGTATTAAATGGCATATTTTCGATTTCGTAAATATCTCCATTTTTAGTCATTAATTCATCTGTATAATCACATGCTTTTACTAAGTACTGTCCTCTTAAATCATCAGGAACTTCTAAAACATATTTTTTGTACCATTCTTTAGCTAAGTCGCACTTGCCGTTAGTTTGTAGCATCATTCCATAATATAATTTATGGATAGATTCAGATTCTGGTAGATTGACGATTTGCCCATACCAATATTCTGCTTCTACAGTATTGCTAACTTTGCGATAACATTCAGCTAATCTAATTTTAGCTTCATTAACTTCCGTTTTACTCAATATCTCACTATATAACTCTATCGCTTCTTGATAATTTAATTCATCAAAAGCCTTATCCGCTCTTTTTAACTTTGACATTTGAGCGAATGAGATATTCATAGAAAAGAATAAAATAAAAATTATACTAAGGTATTTCTTAAGCATGATTTAATTGTTTTTAAATTAGTAAAAACTACATGTTGAGTAGTATGTTTTATTTTTTATAAAAATTAGTTTCTGTTTTAATTTGTCAATAATAAAGAAATCTCTTTATTATTTTAGAAGTATCTAGGGTGATAAGTCTCTGATTTATCAAATTTAAAATCAAAGCCTAACATGACTTCAAAAGAAGCCTTTGATGGATTCTGTAATTCTGTTAAAGTATAGTCATAAGCTACACCGATGTGTAATCCATTTTGCATATAATATGCCATCCATAAGTCAACAGAATCGTAAGAACTATCTCCTGTGAAAAATTCAACCGAAGAACGAAATGATGCTCCCAACCATAAAGTCTCTCGAATGAATAAAGATAAATCGGTACTGAATTCAGTAGGTGCTCCATAATTTCTATATGGATCATCTACATTCTTAAAGCGACTCAATAAACCTGCTGATTTTACTAAAACCATTGGTTTTAAAATCAAATCATCACCATTTAATGGAATGGCTCCACCAGCAGTCAAGTAGTAATGTCTTGTTGTTCTAGCATTTTTAGTAGTAGACACATCCACTTGTCTTAAATCATATTCTAAAAGATTAGGAGTAGAAATCCCCATAAAGGCATATTTTGAATAATAGTATAAACCAAATCCAAAATTAGGTAGCCAATAACTAGGGAAATCATCATTAAATGCTTCGTCTGCTTCAGTATAAATTTCAATTTCTCTCATATTAGTTTTCCAATTGGTGATGCCACCTTGCATTCCTACGGCTAGTGTACCTGCTTTTTCTCCTAATCTTATTCTATATGCATAACTTAAATTAGTACTTACTACATTACTGGCTCCTATTTTTGTATTGACAACATTTAAACCCACCCCGATTCTATCAAATTTTTTAACTGGAGTGTGGACGCTAAATGATTGACTATGAGGAGCTCCTTGAACTCCTAACCATTGAGTACGATGTAATAATGAAATACTCATATACTCTTTACTGCCTGTATATGCTGGATTATATACTAGGGTATTGAACATATATTTTGTGTACATTACATCTTGTTGTGCTTTTACATTATATATGAAAAAGAAAATCAAGACCAATGTACTTGTTAATTTTACCCATCGTTTGTGTATAGTAGTAAGTTTCATATTAAGATTATTATTTATGTTTTTTTATCCAAATCAAAAACCGTGCTAATATTTTAATTTATAATAATATATATATGTTAAAATTTGTTTTTTATCGTTTTATGAATTCAAAATGATTTGAATAATTAAAGGAGGGACGTATAATTAGTTTCAAATATTTTGCCACTTTATCTTAATATGACTAAATTTCATTATGAAGGCATAAAATTTTTAAAAAAAGGGCATTTTGGTTTAGGAAACGGTCGTTTTTGATTTTAAAAAGATTATAAAAATGAGGGCAATAGAATAATTTAATAAAGAGATTTATTTATAAAATTGAAGAAACGACTTTGAAATGAATATTCTATTAATACTTCAAAAAAAACTTTTAGTAATAACATCTATTTAATATTGATAAATAATTAATTTTGCAAAAAAAACGAATTATGTTAAAAGCAATCTCCCCTATAGATGGTCGTTATGCATCTAAAACTCAAAAATTACAAGATTTTTTTTCAGAATATGCCCTAATCAAATATAGAGTGTGGGTGGAAATTGAATATTTTAAAGCACTTTGTAATATTCCGCTGCCACAATTAAAAGATTTTTCAAAAGATGCTTTTAAGCAATTAGATCAGATAGTTATTCAGTTTAATGAAGATGATGCTAGTAAAATTAAAGAAATTGAAAAAACTACCAATCATGATGTAAAGGCAGTGGAGTACTTCATTAAGGAAAAATTTGATGAATTGGAAATTTCCGAATACAAGGAATTTATTCATTTCGCCTTAACTTCTCAAGACATTAATAATACAGCTCAACCTAAAATGTTGAAAGATGCTATAGAAATGGTCTATTATCCTTTTTTAGATAAAATAATTGCTCAGCTTAATGGAATGGCTAGGGAATGGAAAGAAGTAGCTATGTTGGCACGTACTCATGGTCAGCCTGCTTCTCCTACTATGCTAGGGAAAGAAATAATGGTCTATGTTGAAAGGCTTGAAGTTCAATTAAAGGCTTTAAAACAATTGCCATTTAAAGCGAAATTTGGAGGGGCGACAGGAAACTTTAATGCTCATTTTGTAAGCTATCCTCAAATAGATTGGCTTCAATTTGCTAATGATTTTGTTAAGAATAGTTTAGACCTTGAACGTTCTCAGTATACTACTCAAATTCAACATTATGATAATATTGCTGCTATATTTCATGGATTGCAAAGAATCAATACTATTTTAATTGATTTTTCTAGAGACATTTGGACTTATATATCTATTGACTATTTTAAACAAAAGACCATAAAAGGAGAAGTGGGTTCTTCTGCAATGCCTCATAAAGTGAATCCTATCGATTTTGAAAACGCAGAAGGAAACCTAGGGATAGCTAATGCAATTTTTGAACATTTATCGGCAAAATTACCGATATCTCGTCTTCAAAGAGATTTGACAGATAGTACCGTTATGAGAAATGTCGGCGTTCCATTAGGTCATACCCTTATTGCTTTTCAATCTTTATTAAAAGGGATGAATAAGTTATTATTAAATGAAAAACAATTAGTTGCTGATTTAGAAGATAATTGGGCAGTAGTAGCTGAAGCCATTCAAAATATATTGAGAAGAGAAGCCTATCCTAAACCATATGAAGCACTTAAAGACTTGACAAGAGGTAAAGCTATTATTACAAAAAAGGACATTCATGAATTTATAGATTCCTTAAAAATCCCCGAAAATGTTAAAAAAGAGTTATTAAACATCACTCCTCATAATTATACGGGAATATTTTCCATTTCTTAAAAGTCTAATGAGTATAAATTTAAATATGCTCTAATTTGTAATATATTACAATAGACTTTTTATATGCATTTTTATTGGATAATACATTTGTACTGAAGTGTATTTTTTACATAGATTGGTATTGTTTCTATGTTTTCAACTATTTAAAATTTTTAATATGAATAATTTTAAAAAAATACAACACCTGTATTTTAGAGCAGGATTTGGATTGACTCTTTTAGATTGGCAAAAAAAGAAATCTAAATCTATTAATAGATGTATTGATGATTTATTTAAAATACCTAATAATATTCAAAAAACTCCGTTGCCCAAAAAGTATTATGAATTGAAAAAAGAATTGGATAAAGCAATAGATAATAAAGATGCTAGTTTAAAAAGACAAATTCAGTTGGATATTAGAGGCATAGTACCAATTGTGGGAAATGAATGGCTCACAACAATGGTTACTACAGAATATCCTCTTTTGGAGAAAATGACACTATTTTGGCATGACCACTTTGCTTGTTTGACGCGTTTTCCTCATTTAGCTGCTCAACAGTTAGATACCTTAAGAAGCAATGCTTTGGGGGATTTTAGAGCATTAACTAAAGCGATTGCCAAAGACGGAGCAATGATTCTTTATCTAAATAATCAGCAAAATAATAAGGAAAAACCTAATGAGAATTTTGCTAGAGAATTGATGGAGTTATTTACTATTGGACGAGGGAATTATACTGAAAAGGATATTAAAGAAGCAGCAAGGGCTTTTACAGGTTGGAAAGTTGATGTATTGACGGGTGACTTTAATTTTAAGTCTAATAGACACGATACTAGTGTTAAAACGTTTATGGGTGAAAAAGGAAATTTTGATGGTGATGATATTATTGATATTATATTAAAAAATAAAGAAGTTTCTTTATTAATTGCTAAAAAAATCTACAAGTATTTTGTGAATCCAAAGCTTAATAATTCTCATGTAAATGAGATTGCAGATGTATTTTACAATTCAAATTACAATATTGAAAAAATGATGAAATACATCTTTACGAGTGAGTGGTTTTATAATGATGAAAATATAGGAGCAAAGATTAAGTCTCCAGTAGAATTGCAAGTGGGATTGATGAAACATTTGCTTATAGATAAGATGGGTTGGAAATTGACACTTCGCTTTCAAAAAGAACTCGGACAAGTACTTTTTAAACCGCCTAATGTAGCTGGTTGGGTAGGGGATAGGGCTTGGGTTGATAGTGCTACACTTCTCAAAAGATTGAATTTGCCCACTTTATTATTATTGAAAAATAATTTTAATAAATCTAAAAATGGAAAGGATAAAGATAAAGAATATACATTTGATTTATCTCCCGTTTATCAAGAAATGGATGGAAAATCAGAACAAGAAAATTTGGATATTTTAATTGACGCCTTACTCCTTGTTCCGATTTCTATCAATAAAAAATTATTGACCATTAAGCAAAGGAATTTGACAAAAGAAGAGCATTTGAAAAGGTCAATTGTAAAGGTAATGACTTTGCCAGAATATCAAGTGTGCTAGCGTTCTACTAAAAATGCATTATCCCGATTCAAAAACATATTCTTATATTTTTAAAAGGAAAGATTATGAAAAGAAGAGATTTTATAAAAAATACAGGATTGGCATCGAGTCTAGTTTGGTTGCCTCAATTTCTAAGGTCAAGTAACTTTGGCAAAATATATTCAAGTCGTACGAGTAAAAATTTGGTAGTCATTCAATTATCAGGTGGGAATGATGGTTTGAATACCATTATTCCTTATGGAGATGATATTTATTATCAATCAAGACCTAAAATAGCCATTCAAAAAAATCAAGTCTTAAAACTAAATGATATTCAAGGATTACATTCTAGTATGACAGAAGTTCAAAAGATATTTAAAAATGGTGAAATGTCTATAATTAATGATATAGGTTATCCAGAGCCAGACCGTTCCCATTTTAGGTCAATGGATATTTGGCATACAGCAAGTGCAAGTAATGAATATTTGAGTTCTGGCTGGCTAGGTAGATGTATCGACAATGGTTTTTTTGAAAGTGATAAATTGTATCAAACCCTATCTTTAGACGATAGCCTACCGCTTCCACTAAAAGGCAATACTTATAAGGGTTTTTCTACAAATAATATAAAAAGTTCTAAAAAGACTTTTAAAAATCCTTTTGTAAATAATATCATAGACCATCATCATGATGATCATCACCATCACGATAATGTTGCCTATTTGTATCAAACATTAATTCAATCTAATGAAAGTATTGATTATTTATATGAAAAATCAAAAGTATATCAAACTAAAATAGAATATCCAAATAACCAGTTTGCTAATGATTTAAAACAAATAGCAGAATTGATGACCGCAGATGCAGATATAAAAGTTTATTATGCTATTTTGGATGGTTTTGATACTCACGCCAATCAAAATAATACACAACAACGATTATTAGATACCTATGATAAAGCAGTGGGAGCATTTGTAAAAGACTTAAAATCAAATAATCTATTTGATGATACTTTAATCATGACCTTTTCTGAATTTGGACGCAGAGTCAAAGAAAATGCAGGTAGAGGAACTGATCATGGAACAGCGAATAATCTATATTTGATGAGTGGCTCTCTAAAGAAAAGCGGATTTTATAATTCATCTCCTAATTTAAGTGATTTGGATAATGGTGATTTAAAATTTAGGGTTGATTTTAGAAATGTTTATGCTGATATCATAAATGATTGGATAGGAGGCAAATCTTCTTTGGTTCTGAATGATGAGTTTAAATCTTTAAATATTTTTTAAGAAAACTATTTTTGAAAGATTAAATAGAATTAAGTATTTTAGCAGCCAGAATTGAACCAATATAAATGATATAAGGTTTATTTGGTATCAATTTTTCGTAATAACGTCTATTATATTAATAATAAAATACATGAGATACTA
>JAHDBK010000621.1 GCA_020630455.1 Saprospiraceae bacterium | reverse complement strand
ACTTTTTATTCAATACTTTGTACTCAATACTAAATACTTACATATATTTGCTATTCAAAATTGAATAAAAATAATAACATGAAAATATCCATAGCACAACTCAATTATCATATTGGCAATTTTGAAGGAAACTTACAAAAAATGTTAGCTTCTGTAGAAGAAGCTAAAAAGCAAAAAGCAGACATTGTCGTTTTTGGCGAATTATCTACTTGTGGTTATCCTCCTAGAGATTTTTTAGAGTTTGATGATTTTATAAAAGAAAGTGAGCATTCGGTTAATGAATTAGCAAAAGCTTCTAAAGACATTGCTATAGTTGTGGGTTCTCCAACTGTTAATCCTGTAATAGAAGGAAAAGACTTGTATAATAGTGCATTATTTTTGTATGATGGAAAAATACAACAAGTACAGCACAAAGCCTTACTACCTACTTATGATATTTTTGACGAGTATCGTTACTTTGAGCCAGCCCATGAATTTAATGTTGTAGAATTTAAAGGATATAAAATAGCACTGACAGTTTGTGAGGATATTTGGAATGTAGGAAATGAAAACCCTTTGTATGTTACTTGTCCGCTTGATGAAATGATTGGACAAAAACCTGATTTTATTATTAATTTATCTGCTTCACCTTTCAATTATGCTCATTCACAAGAAAGAATTCGAATATTAAAAGCCAATGTTGAGCGATATCAATTGCCTATGTTCTATGTCAACCATTCAGGAGCACAGACAGAGGTTATTTTTGATGGTGGTTCTTTAGTGATGAGTCCAAATGGGAAAGTCTATGATGAATTACCTTATTTTCAAGAGTTAGTAAAAACATATGAATTAAAGGATGTTCAAAATGGTAATCAAGAATTTGAACAGACAAAAGATAAAATGACCTTAATACATGATGCAATCGTAACGGGTATTAAAGATTATTTTGGAAAATTAGGTTTTAAAAAAGCAATACTAGGGTTATCAGGGGGAATCGATTCGGCAGTTACCGCCGCATTAGCATGTAGAGCATTAGGAGCTGAAAATGTATTAGGCGTTTTAATGCCTTCAGAATATTCTTCAGACCACTCTGTTTCAGATGCAGAACGATTAGCGATTAATTTTGGAATGCCTTATAAAATTATTCCTATTAAAAATCCTTATAATGCTTTCTTGAATGTTTTACAACCTCATTTTGAAGATTTGCCTTTTAATGTTACCGAGGAAAATTTACAAGCAAGAAGCAGGGGAATTATTCTAATGGGTATTTCTAATAAATTTGGTCATATATTACTCAATACTTCTAATAAAAGTGAGATGGCTGTTGGTTATGGTACTCTATATGGCGATATGTGTGGCGGATTATCAGTAATTGGAGATATTTATAAAATGGAAGTGTATGCTTTAGCTAGATATATCAATAAAGATAAAGAATGGATTCCAGAAAATTCTATTGTAAAACCCCCTTCTGCAGAATTGCGTCCTGACCAAAAAGATTCAGATTCATTACCAGACTATGAAATTCTAGATAAGGTATTATTTGAATATATTGAAAACACACAAGGTCCAAAAGAAATAATCGAAATGGGCTTTGATGAAAAATTGGTAAAAAGAATTTTGAGATTAGTTAATATTAACGAATTCAAGAGATATCAAACAGCACCTGTTTTGAGGGTTTCATCTAAAGCATTTGGAATGGGAAGAAGAATGCCTATTGTTGGAAAATATTTAAGCTAATTGCGAATTAACTAAGAGTATGTTTAAATTTTAATCTATTGATTCTCATTGTGATAAATTTTAAACATGCTCTAAAGGATTTTTT
>JAHDBK010000620.1 GCA_020630455.1 Saprospiraceae bacterium | reverse complement strand
ATGCTCTTAAGTTAACCTTTTAATGACGTCCTCAATACTCAAACTTTCTTGTTCTCCAGTTTTCATATTTTTGCAGGTAAGCATTCCTGTTTCCATTTCTTTATCTCCTACTAAAATAACATAAGGTACATTAATGCTATTGGCATAGTTCATTTGTTTTTTCATTTTAGTTGGAGAGGGATATAAATCAGAATTAATCCCTGCTGCTCTTAATTGATTTAGTGAATTAAAAGCATACAAGTGGCTTTTTTCATCAAAAGCAATGAACAAAGCCTTAATATTTTCTTTTTGTTCTTTTGGAAATAAATCCAATTCGGTCATTACATCATAGATGCGTTCTGCTCCAAATGAAACACCTACACCTGAAACACCCTTCATGCCAAATACACCTGTTAAATCGTCATAACGACCACCACCACCAATACTGCCCATCTCTACATCATTGGCTGCTACTTCAAAAATACAACCTGTATAATAATTCAAACCACGAGCTAATGTAATGTCAAATTTTACCTCATTTTGTGTGGATTGAGTGTCTAGATAAGAATGGAAGGTGCGTAGTTCTTCAATCCCTTTTTGTCCTGTAGCGGTATTAGCGAAAGCTTTTTCTAAATCATTTAAATTATCAATTTTTAAAATATTAATAATAATATCAATAGCATCATCATGAATACCTTTTTTCTGCATTTCATTTCGAACACCGTCCCAACCTATTTTATCTAATTTATCTATAGCGATAGTCATGTCCATAAATTGTTCGGCAATGCCAGCAGATTCAGCAATACCCGCTAGTATTTTTCTATTGCTTACTTTGATAGTAACATTAACGCCTAGTTTTTTGAATACTTTATCATATATTTGAACCAATTCCGCTTCATACATTAAGGAATTAGAACCAACTACATCTACATCACATTGATAAAATTCTTGATACCGTCCTTTTTGTGGACGGTCACCACGCCAAACGGGTTGGATTTGATAACGTTTGAAAGGAAGAGAAATATCATTGCGGTGTTGAACCACAAAACGAGCAAAAGGAATCGTCAAATCATACCTAAGTCCTTTCTTAGCAATAGAAGGTAAAATCTTTTTACTGGCTTTATTTTTTAAATCTTCGTCATTGGCTTTCGCCAAAAAATCACCATTATTCAATACTTTGAATAGGAGTTGATCTCCTTCGTCACCATATTTACCCGTAAGGGTAGAAAGTAATTCCATTACAGGTGTTTCAATAGGTCTATATCCATATAATTGGAACACCGACTTAATGGTATCAAAAATAAAATTGCGTTTTTCTACTTCTTCTGGTTTAAAATCTCTAACACCTTTTGGTAGTGATGGCTTCATATTTTTCAGTTTTCAGTTATCATTTTTGCAAAGAAAATTAAAATATTAATGATAACAAAATTAAGAGTATGTTTAAAAATTTATCACAATGATAATCAATAGATTGAGGTTTTGGCGAAATAAATATTTTTGAGTTTATCGGGATAAACGACAAAATATTTATAAAGACAAGTTCTTAATATGTTGATTTTCATAAAGATTAAAATTTAAACATGCTCTAAGGAGCTATACGTTCCGTTACCATTTCAATTCCTTCAATAATTAGATTATTTAATTGAGGCTGTTTTTTTACTAAACCCAACAGATAATGACTAATCTTATCTTTAAGTGCTTCATTTGTTGTGATTTCTAATATTTCTAAAGGAAGTAACCATTCATTTGGATAATTACTTAAAACAATATTAGCTATTTCTTCTAAACGATTTTCATTGACAATATTATTTTCTCTAATATTC
>JAHDBK010000069.1:5519-11473 GCA_020630455.1 Saprospiraceae bacterium | reverse complement strand
GACAAGTTCTTAATATGTTGATTATCATAAAGATTAAAATTTAAACATGCTCTAAATACAACTCAATAAAGTATGTTAAAATAAAAATTATTTTTACATATATTATATTTTTAAATATGTGTGGCATAATATTTGATGATTTTTTTTAATATAATCTTAAGAGTATTTAAAATTTAGTTATCAAAATAGATAAAAAATACTCCAAATGACATTAAAACGAGAATGAATATGAAAAAAAATGTCCTTATCATTATTATTGCTATCTTTTTTACTTGGTTGGGAATATCATTTGCTTTTCAGACAAATAAGGTTTCGGAACAAGAAAAGCTTATAGAAATCAAAGAGTCTGAAATTGAGGAGTTGAATTTAAGTTTGGATGAAGAGGTGGAGCGTTCTGCTCAATTATTTCAAGAAAATCAACTATTATTAGACAGTATTCAAAAACTAAATGAAAAGATTGTTCAATTAGAACAAAAACTGGTAGAAAAGAATAAGCATATCAATTATTTAAAAGGAAAATTAAAGCGTAGGGATGTCGCTATTCAAGATTTGAAAGATGAGATTGCTTTATTATATCGCCAAAGAAAACTAGACCACAATAAAATTGCAGCATTAGAAAAGCAAAAGGCTAAAATAGACAAGGAAAAAAGCAAAGTATTGACTAATTATAATGAAGAATTATTCGCTGCAAAAAGTGTTGATAAAGAAATTTCAACACATAGACAGAACATTGCTCAAATGCAAATGATTTCTGATATTACAAAAAACACAAAAGTAATTTTTGAAAAAATAGAAGGAAAAAAATTCAAAGCGGGGCGTACCATTTCTAATATGAAAAAAAATACAAGTGGTTGGCAGCATACTCGTTTTAAATTTAAACTACAACATCCTAATCACAGGGTATTATTAGATAAGCAATTTGTATTAAAAGTTTTTGATAAAGAGAGTAATTTGGTTTTGGCATATTCTGAAAATCACCCTCAACATCAGTCTGCTATTAATAATGGTATTCCTTTTAGTTTTGATGGAAATATAGTAGATATTATTCATACAAATCATCAAAGAAAAAGTGCAGAAAACTATGAAATCAAAATCTATGTCATGTACAATGGACAAGAATTTGAATTGGAACAAGGAAGTGTAACATTTATTGAAAATGGTTCATTTTTATTAAAATCTTAGGCTAAAATATTTTTATTTTTATATCTAGCAAAAACAAAAAACAAAAGGATAATAAAGAAATTTCTTTATTATCCTCTTTTATTCTTATTAAGAATGGATGCGAATAATATCAAAAACCTTCGGGGTCTTCTTCTTCCTCTTCGTCTTCATTTTCTGCACTAGGAGCAGGAGCAGGACCAAAATTTAAATCAGCATCGTCGTCAAATTCATCTCCAAATGCACCGCCACCATCAGTATCAAAGGTTGGATCATCAGATAATCCCTCTTCTTCAGGGTTGCCATAAATTCCGCTACAATCTATTCTTATAGATAATTCACCTAATGGTTTTTTGAATAAATCATTTTCATTATAATCAATAAGACTATCTTTTTCGATGCTTTTCATCATTTCTACATAAATCGGTCTGGCTAATACCCCTCCTTGACCTAAATGAGGACTATTGAACCTAATCCAACGGTCATCACCACCTACCCAAGTTCCGATAACTAGGTTAGGGCTCATTCCCATAAACCATGCATCTGCATGTAGATTAGTAGTTCCTGTTTTTCCTGCAACTTCACTTTTCAATTGCCATTGAATGGGTTTTGCTACTTTTTTCATCATATCAATCATTACATAATTGACATCTTCGTTAAGTGCTGCATTTTCTTTGGTGATATTATCATCATTATTAACATCATAAATAACGACTCCATTTCTATCTTCGATACGTTCTATAAAATAAGGCTCGTTATATTTTCCTTGATTCGCAAAAGTGGCATAAGCTCCTGTCATTTCAAATACAGATAAGTCTGTTGCACCAAGGCAAATAGAAGGCTGTTTAGGAACGCGTTCTTCTCCATACACATTTGTAGAGTCAACATCAATACCCATATTTTGAGCTAATTCTCTAAAGGGTTCGTGGCAACCGATTTTTTTCATCAAGTAAGCTGAAACGGTATTTTTAGATTTTTGTAATCCTTCATATAATGAAAATTCTTCTCCAGTATATTCATCAAAGTTCTTAGGTGTCCAATCTTTTAAGAGGTCAAAACACCCTTCGCCTTTATGGATGGTATAAGGAATATCCGCAACCTTATAACAAGGAGATATTCCCCATTGTGCAATTGCGGTCGCATAAATAAATGGCTTGAATGTAGAACCTACTTGTCTTTCTACACTTTTGTTAACGTGGTCAAACTTGAAATATTTATGATTGACTCCACCTACCCAAGCTTTAATTGCTCCAGTATGAGGGTCAACAGCCATCACACCAGTTTGGAGTTGCATACGAATATATCTCAAAGAATCCCAAGGACTCATGACGGTATCTTTTTCCATAGCATCATTTTCATAGGTAAAGATTTTCATCTTCGTTTTTTCCTTGAAATTCTTTTCAGCCGATTTTTGTAGTTCTTTATATTGGTTTTTTAATGTTGGCCAAGCATCATCTTTTAATATTTTTCTATAAATTTTGACTTTACTATCAGAAACCAGTTTTTGTACCTTTAGACGAGAGAGGTATCCTTTGTCTTCTTCTTCGCTTATCATTCTTTCTATATCATAATCTTTAAGATTGATTTTAAAAGAATTATTGATAACTTCTAGTGCTTCTGATAAATATTGCGACCTAATAGCTAAATACCTATCGGAATTTCTCAATGTTTTCATGAAGGCATTCTGACGCATTTCTTTTTCGCTATCAGTTGCTCTATACGTCCATGGGTCTTTATCTTTCCATTCTTTGAAGAATTTCTTTTGGTTTTTCTGCATGATTTTATTGACGGCATTTTCTGCATGAGTTTGCATATTTTCATCAATAGTGGTATAGATAATCAATCCGTCAGTATGTACATTATAGGCCTCTTCCATATTTTTTTCTTTGGAAACTCGCTCTAGTATTTTCTTTACTTCACTTCTTAATTCTTCTCTAAAATAAGGAGCAATTCCTTCGGAGTGTGTTTTTCGAGAAAAAGCTAAACTAATAGGCAAAACTCTTAAAGAATCGTATGTAACTTGACTGATATACCCTGCTTTTTTCATTTGGCTCAAGACTACTTCTCTTCTTTTTTTAGCGGTAGTCATATCTCTTTTAGGGTTGTAAAGAGATGGATTTTTGAGCATTCCAACTAACATGGCAGATTCTTCTATATTTAGAGAATCTTGAGATTTGCCAAAATAGGTTTCTGCCGCTGATTTTATACCAACAGCACCATACAAGAAGTCGAATTCATTAAGATACATACTGATAATCTCATCTTTAGTATATCTTTTTTCAATTTGTACAGCAGTAATCCATTCTTTAAATTTAGTTAATACTAATTGTGTGGTGACTTTGATTTTATTTCCTTTAAACCTACGGTCAGAATACTGCATTTTAGCGAGTTGTTGTGTAATGGTACTTCCTCCACCTTTCGATGTCGTTCCCATGGCTACTCCTTTGACAACACGTCCTAATGCTTCCATATCTATGCCTGCGTGGTCATGGAATCGCTCATCTTCTGTAGCAATTAGTGCTTGGGTAAGAGATTCTGGAAGTTCATCATATCGTACTTTGACTCTATTCTCTACATAGTATCTTCCTAGCACATTACCATTAGCGGTGAGTACTTCAGTCGCTAAATTATTTTTAGGATTTTGTAACTGGTCAGTAGAGGGCAAATCTTTACTGAAAGATAGACCTAGGAAAAAGATAATTACAAACAATAAACCAATCAACCACAACATCCAAAGCCTTCTTGTATATCTTTTATATTTATCTTTATTTTCTCCTCTAACTTCTTTAGCATCCTTTTGGAAATTAGCCCAACTATTTTTTAGTTTGCTTAAAAAACTATTATCCTGAAAGGAATCCAATCTTGAATTTTGATCACTCATCACATATTAATTTTTAGCAAATTTAATAATTAATTACTTTACTTGTGTAGTATATATACTAGCTATTTATTATTTGTAGTAATTTAATGAGTATTCGTAGGTGTTTTATATGTTCAAATATCTGGAAGTATTAATCTAAGGTACGTAATGGTATTCTTTTTTTATGGCTGTATTGGTGCAATTCTTTTAGAAAAAACGCTTTAATATTTTCATCTTCTTCTCCTAGTAAAACGTCATCTAGTAATTCGTTTTCTTCATATTTTACAGCTCTTTTAGAAAGCATCTCGTCTAGTTCATTCATTTCAATTTCAAGGTGCTCTTCATTTCCGACTAATTCTACTTTTTCTTTTGAAACTTCAATTCGTTGTACTTCCAAATTCTCTTGAAATAGAATATCTTTATAAATGTGTGGATAATTAAATACAATTTTATATTGAGTAAATTTTTGTTGTAATAATATAAATAAAATTATAAAAACTACTAGGTTTAATCCAATCAAATATATTTGATTGACAAATAAGCAAGAAAGGGAGCTGATAATGAATAATTGAACAATTTTGATACTGAAAAATCGCTTTGTAGTATCTTTTTTATTAAGATAAAAAATAACAATATTGGTTTTGTCTTTTTGTTCAAAATATCGATATAATATAAATGAAAATAGTCCTACAGAAATTAAAAGATAATAAATTAAAAATAAGCTATTGAATAAATTAAAGTATTGAGATTTGTTGAAAAGTAAAAATATCCCAACAAATATCAACAACCATTCTATTGCTTGAAATTCTTTTTTCATCTAGATTAATAAAGTTTATTCAAAATTATAAAAATAATGTTTTACATTATACCAGCCTTTTTCTATTTCTGCATGATTCTTTTTATAAAAATTAATTGCAGGTTCGTTCCAATCTAATACTTGCCATTTTACCAATATTGCTCCTTTTTGTTTGCAAATCGGTAAAAAGTAATCATATAGTAATTGTCCTACGCCTTGTCTTCTGTAGGCCTCTTTTACCACAAAATCTTCTAAATACAACATACGACCTCTCCAAGTAGAATATGCCATATAATATAGCATCATACCTACTATCTCATCGCCTTTTTCCGCAACGATACATTCGAATATTCCCTCTTGAAAATCCCTTTTATAATCTTCAAGACTAGCAGTGACTGCTTGGGGTTCTTTTTCATAAATAGCCAATTCTTTTACTAGCTCATGTACGGCTTTTAAGTCCTTGTACTCTCCTTGTCTTACCTTTATTTCCATTTAATTTAAATATAAAATTTACACAAATATAATTTTTTAAAATTATAATTTATAAAGAAATCTTGTTATTAATACGATAATGAAATTTAAATCTTATTTATATACTATTAACAAAAAAAGTGTATATTTGAAAACAAAGTATACAAGATGTTATTCGATGATTAGTCAATTTAATAATATAGAAAATAAAATATTGTCATTAGAAGAAGCTGAAAAAATTTCAATTTCTTATAAAAATGCTGGTAAAAAAGTGGTTTTTACCAATGGCTGTTTTGATTTACTTCATTATGGACATATTCACTATTTGGCACAAGCAAAGGATTACGGTGATATTTTAATTATTGGTTTGAATAGTGATTCTTCTGTTCGTGCATTAAAAGGAGAAAACCGCCCCATTCAAAAAGAAAAATCAAGAGCTACAGTATTAGCGGCATTTCAATTTGTAGATATTGTAATCATATTTGAGGAAGAAACACCTCTTCAACTCATTAAGACTATCCAACCTAATGTTTTGATAAAAGGAGGAGATTATAAGGTGGAGGAGATTGTAGGTTATAAAGAAGTAATTGAAATCGGAGGTTTGGTAACTACAATTCCTTTTGTTGATGGCTATTCAACTAGTCTTATTGAAAATAAGATCAAGCATTC
>JAHDBK010000069.1:0-5419 GCA_020630455.1 Saprospiraceae bacterium | reverse complement strand
AAGATAACAAACGCTTCTTTTGTTCATTAAATTCTTCTTCTGTAAGAATACCTTTGTCTTTTAAATCAGCCAAGTCTTTTAATTTAGCAATAACATCTTTAGATAAACCAGTAGTGTCTTCCTTTTCTTGTGGGCTTATAGGTGTAGGAGGTGCAATATTATCAAATAAATCATCAAAAAAGTCGTCGGTATTTTCAAGTCCTATTTCTTTTTCTTTATGAGAAGGATTATCAGTTAAAATGATTTTTTCTCTTTTTAATTTTTCTAATTCTGCCAAATCTAATTGAGGAATATCTTCATCTAAAGGCTGATCGCCATCTCCAATTTGAAGATTAGAATCCTCTACTTCCCACTTATATCCTCTTTTTACAAATTTAATAAAATCATCATTTGATCTTAGAAAAGCTAAAGAATCATGTTCGTGTATTTTTTTAAAATCTTTGAATCCTAACTCTATAGACTTATTTAAATGATATAAAGATTTATTTACTTGTTCTTCCATTGAATAGCAACAGGCTAAGTTAAAATGAATGGCTAAGTCATCATAATTTACTTGAAGTGCTTTTAAAAACTCGACTTTAGCAGCTTTAAAATCATACTCTTTGAACAAGTCCATTCCCTTGATTAGATATGGATTGGCTTTGCGAGGATTTCTTTGAATTTGTTTTCTTTTGGGTTTCTTTTCGTCACGTACTTTTTTTCTGAGTTTTTCTATTTCTCTAAGCCTCTGTTTTTCTTTATGTCTTGCATCTGGTTCAATTTTTACACTAGCATTAGCATTTTCATGAATATGAATATTAACTCCTTGAGAATACTGTTGGCGTACATATTCAAAGTTATACTTTCTATCAAATTGTTCATCATCCATTAAGAAAAATACAATAGCATCTATAATTCCTAAAACCCAACTCCCACAAATAGTAAATGGTAATAAGAGGATATAAAATACACCTAAGCCTGTCTGATCTAAATAAAATCTATGGATTCCTAACCAACCTAAAAATAATGCTAATAATGCCGCAGTAGTCCTTTTCTTCATGGAAATAAAAAATTAAGGGTGCAAGTTAATATTTTATAAATTTAAAAATATAAAAAATCTACAAATCACTATAAATTAACTGCAAAATAAATATAAAGTTGCATTTAATACTAAAATATATTCAGAATTACAAAAATCATTTTTGATATAAAACGCCACTTATAACATTTAAAATTAAAATATAACAAATATAATAAAGTGCATTAACAAAGTTATAAACTCATAAAACACAAATGGCATATTAATTGGTTGTCAAAATAATATACATATTTTTTCACCCAATTTATCACTTGTATTATGAGACTAACTACTACACTTACTACATTAGTTAAATTATATAGAAGTTTATTTTTAATATTAATATTAATAAATATTACAAATATTTATGCTTTCGCACAATGTGAAAGTGACCCTGGAACCATTTCTAGTACGGTAAGTTCTGTTCAAAATTGTGGAGGAGCGTCAATTACAGTTAATGATGCTTCTAGCCCTTCTGGAACTTATGACATCATGTTTATATATTCTTTTCAATACAATGATGGTTCTTATGGAGGTACGAATACGGTAACTTCAGCTTCTATGTCAACCACTTTAAGTTTTACAGCTGCAGAATTAACCAATGTGACACAAGTCATTATAAAAAGATGTATAAGGAATAGTGGTACGAATTGTAGATTTATAGAAACCGCTGGTTTATTCATAACGATAAACTGTTGTAAACCGAATGGTATTGTATTAACGGGACCTGCAACATTAGATGTAGGAGAAACAGGAAATTATAGTTTTTCTCCAGTCGAAGGAGGTGTAACATATACTTGGCCAGACGGTTCTACAGGAAGCAACTACAGTACTTCTTTTACAGATAGTGGTACTAAAAGCATTTGCGTCGTTGCAGATAAAGCGGGATGTATTCAAACCACTTGTATGAGTGTAAATGTACCAAATTGTTCATATAGCATAGTAATAACAGGAGATGATAATGAGTGTTTTGATGCAGCAAATGGTTTTAATACAAAAACATTTGAAGCTACGAGTCCTGCTACAGGTACATTTACGTGGCAATTTGAAACAGATGCAGGTATTACAACTTTAAGTGGTGCTGGGCCACACGATATTACTTATAATGCTGCAGGAGGCTACAATATTACATTAACAGTAGTGAATGGAGGAGAAACATGTGTCTTAAATAGTTATATCAATTTATTGGATTGTGATTGTAGTGGAGCTACCCCCCCTGAAATAACGATAAATGAAATTCCATCAGGTTGCTCTAATCTTTTTAGCTTTACTATTGATAATTATAATCCATTAGATGGTTATTTCATAGAATGGGATTATTGTGATCCTGTTTTAGGTCAATCAGCTCTATTAAATATTCCTTTTGGAGGCTCAACTTATACCACTTCTTTAGGAGAAGGCTCTCATTCAGGAAGACTAGTTTATTTTCCAAATGGTTTATCTTGTTCTATAGAGGTTGACTTCGAAATAGAAGGAGTTGCACCCTATGCAACAGGTCAATTAAGCGGTGGTTGTTCGGGAACAAATGATAATATTTTAGGTGTAACTCTTTATGGCTGTGGTGCAATGGATTGGAGCTTTACCCCAGCAGAAGGATATATTATAGGAAGTCCAACTTCAGGGACTATTAGCGGTGGAACTAATTATTATAATAATATCACATTTTCCGATATCTATATACCAGAAGGCACAGTTATAGGTTCTTCAGTTGGAACGCTTACGGTATCTAATGGTTCTTGTGTTAAAGAATTTAATATTACTAGAGGAGTAGTATATGACGAGCCAAATGTCATCGTAGATGCTCCATCTTCTGTATGTTTAGGGCAATCTTTTGATGTTACAACTTCAGGTGTGCCCGCAGGAGCCCTAATAGAATGGATTCTAGTAGGAACAGGAGTAATAGGTACAGGAAATAGTATCAATATTTCATTAAGTAGTACAGGACCAAGTGTGTTATTAGCAAAAGTCACTACAACTCAAGGTTGCGATTTTTATAAAGAAGTCAATATAGAGGTAAGAAATTGTGGGTCATGTTCACTGAATTTGACTTATGTAGATATTTCTGATTGTTATACTATAACAGGGCAAGATTATGTAGATATAGATATGCTCATTAATTGGGATTTTGCTTTTAGTCCAGAAAATGTTATAATCTCTGGCGGTGGAGTTACAGAAGAATTTCATGCAGCATTTTACGGAGATAATGGAACCGAATCTTTTACTTTAAATCAAGTTCCAGCAGATGGTTCAACGATTACAGTTACAGGTAGTTTTGAAATTACAACTGCTTGTAATGATGATTTTAATTTAACACTTCCTAGTACTTGTAGCGATTTAGATTGTGGTATTTCTGACTTACAAATGTCTAATGAATCATGTAATGATAATTCTACTGCAATAGACACTGATGATTATATTACTTTTGATTTAAATCCTATTGGTACTAACTTAGGAGCTACTTACAATGTAACAGTTAATAATGGAGGTACAATTAGTCCTACTTCTGCATCTTATGGTTCTGCTACTACATTTTCTTTACAAACAGGAAGTGCAGATGGTTCTACTACTTATACAGTTACCGTTACAGATATTGATGATGCTAGTTGTACAATGACGGTAGATTTATTACAATCACCTTGTTCTACAAATTGTACACTTGATGCAACACCAAGTAATATTAATTGTAATAATAACGGTTCTACAAGTAATTCAACTGATGATTATATTACTTTTGATTTAAATCCAACAGGGACTGATTTAGGGACTGGGTATACTATTTCCGTTAGTTCAGGTACTATTACACCTACTTCGGCTAACTATGGTTCTGCAACTACTTTTCAATTGAATAATGGTAGTGCTGGAGCAGGAGATGTCACAATTACAATTACAGATAATGCAACCCCAACCTGTACAAATTCAAGCACAATCACTATTACTGACCCAGGGACTTGTTCTGGTTGTAATTTAAACGCTTCAATTAGTGCAGTATGTGATAATAATGGAACAATATCAGACCCTTCGGATGATACATTTACATTTGATATCAATGTGATAGGTGGAGATGGAGGTACATATGATATTACTGGCGACTATGTTCAATCTAATATGAATTATAGCCAAAATTATACTTCTAGTTCTTCTTTTAATATTGCTTCAGGAGATTTAAGTATAACGATAACAGATGATGGTACTTGTGGAAGTATAGTAGAAACAGTTTCTGCACCAGCAACTTGTTCACCGGGTTGTGGTATGAACGCTACCATTAATACTACATGCAATGACAGTGGTACTCCTAGTGACCCTTCAGATGATACTTTTACTTATACGATTAATGTAACAGGAGGAGAAGGAATAACATATAATATAGGAGGAGATGATACTCAAACCAATCTAGCTTACAATACTTTAAATGGACCTTATGGACCATTTAGTATTGCCTCGGGAGATTTAAGTATCACGATAACTGATTCGGGGTCTTGTGGAAGTATAAATGAAACAATTACTGCTCCAGGAACCTGTTCGGCTGGTGCAGCTTGTTCTTTCATTTATTCAAAAATACAAACTCCCATAGATGATCAAGGAACTTCCGATAATTCTGATGATACTTATACTGTTGTTGTAATTATCAATAATAATGATCCTGGTCGTTGTTATAATATTAGAAATAGAACAACTGGTGTTGAAGATAATAACCTAGATTATGGAGTAGAATATACTTTGTCAGGAGTATTTTTAGTTAAAGATTACCCTGAATTACAATTCCAAATAATTGATTGTGATGATGCTTTGTGTAATGATGATTTTACAGTATCTCCTAGAACACTACCTGTTGAATTAGTTCAATTTGAATCCAGTATAAAAGATTGTAGCGTTCAATTGAACTGGGCAACGGCTTCAGAAGAGAATAATGATTATTTTGTAATTGAACACAGTACAAATGCTATCGATTTTTATACTATTGGAGTCATTGAAGGGGCAGGAAATAGTTCGGAATACATTCAATATGAATATTTACATAAAAATGTAAGAACCACAAATAATTATTACCGATTAAAACAAGTAGATATAGGAGACGTTGCTTTTGAATATTCAGATGTGCTTAATGTAGTGGTAGATTGTTCTATGCAATATGACTTTGTGTTATATCCAAATGTTACTTCAGATAATATCATAAATTTAGAATGGGTTTCTGATATAGGAGATATTGAAATTGATATAGAATTTGTAGGATTAACAGGGCAAGTTTTTCAAACTAAAAGCTTGAATTCGATAGAAGGAAGGAATTCGATAGAATTAGATATTTCGCAATTTCCTTCGGGTATTTATTTTGTTCATTTCAAGGGTTCTGATTATAAAACTCAT
>JAHDBK010000068.1 GCA_020630455.1 Saprospiraceae bacterium | reverse complement strand
GTGTATTCTGCACCCGCTACACCGTCATCATCATGCCAACCATAAGGGGAAGCAGTTGCATCTGCAGGATTGACAACAGTTGTTCTTCCTCCATGATTAGGACTTTCTAATGGTAAATCAAAAACAGTATATGAATCTGGAGCAAAAAATTGATTTTCCGCTTCAGGTACAGACTTAATTTCTTGTTTTGATAAATATTCTAAAGGGTGGTCATGTTGGCATTCATTATCATGATGATGATTGTGACCAAACTGGCACCTTATTACATTATCATGTGTTTTAATTACTTCACCTGTAGCAGCATCTACATAAATATCCCACATTTGGAATTCTGGATTTAAAACAGTTATTTGAACTTTCCAAACTAGTGTTAATTCTTCATTATAATGAAGGTAAAATAATGATGTTTTTATATTATCATCTTGACTAATATCCCTAGAAAAGAATTCGTGAAATCTAGGGTTGCTATTATTTGCTTCAATAACTGAATAAGAGCTTGGATGGGGAATGTTTAAATGAGATAATGCCAATAGCATACTACTTTGTGCATTTACTTGAATATTTTCATTTTGATATGAATGTGCTGAAGGTATAAAAGTACTATGAGATGATAAAAGATTTCCATCAACATCTAAATTCATATTAATAATTGCACTTTCTATTGGAATATTATTAATAGTCTGTTGGAAATAGATATGATTGACATTATTATGTTTTGTTACATAATTATCATATATATTCCAATGGTTAAAATCACTTTCATTAATATTAAATTTACTGTGATTTTTTTGAATATAATTCACTGCTTTTTCAAGGTGATTTTGGGAAAAAATGTTACAATTTAAAATTATAACTAAAAAACATGTAAGTGATAAGAAGTTAAGTTTCATTATTAATAATGATTAAGTTAAAAGTAAAAAATCATTATTTTTTAAGGTTATAACTTAAATCTTAAAAGGGCGGACGTAAAGATATATAAAAATTTTATAAAAAAAAGAGATTGTGTTTTTATAACACAATCTCTTTATAAAATGTTTTAGCAATATTTAACTATTATTGTCTAGAACCTCTTATTTCTACAACTTGACCATTGCTTTCTGTTCTTAAATGAACTTTATCACCATTTATTTCGATGATTTCATAAGATTCGGTATATGTATAATAATTACCTGTAAAATAATTAATAGGACTTGCTTCAAGGTATTGAGCTCCTTGAGAATCTTCATCAAAATCCATATCTAAATTTTGCATATCTCTTGTCCAAGTTCCTGTAAATGGTAAAGTATATTCAAAAGAATAGCCATAGAATTCACCAGCGATGATTACATTTTGTTGGAAATCGCCATCTGCATCAAATATTAAATTGATAGAAAATTCAAAACCTTGGTCAGGTACTAAAAACTCTTCGTTATCAATCATAAGGCTAGTAATATCCCAAGTCCCTTCTACTCTTTTTGACTTATCGAAAGTCCAGTCGCCTTGAGAATATAAATCGTTTTCTACATCTTTTTTACAAGAAGAAAAAGTACAGCCTGCGATTACTGCTGCAGCGAATATTGCATTTTTATTCATTTTTCTTAATTTTAGTATTAATTAAATATTATAATTGGGTTGCCTTAATGGTTACACTAACGTCATTAATGGTAGTAGTCATTTCGATTTTACCTTTTTTCAATTCGATAATATCAAATACTTCTTGATACATATAATCATTGCCTACTAAATAATTTGAAGGGCTACCATAAAAGAATTCTGCTCCTTGAGAATTAGCTTGGTCAAAATCTAATTGCAAATCTCCATCAGCGTCTAACCAAGTACCTATAAAGTTTAATTCATAAGTAGTACCTTGATGTTGATACGTTAATTTTTCTTGGAAATCACCATCACTATCAAAAGCGAATTTAACGCTTAATGTTTGCATATCCCAAGAAGGTACAACACTAGCAGAGTTGACAATATATTCATCTACTTGCCATTCTCCTACTAATCGTTTTTCTTTTACAATATCATCTTTACAAGACGAAAAAGTACAAGCTGCTATAATAGCCGCTGCAAAAATTGAGTTTTTGTTCATATTAAATTATTTATTAATAAAATTAAAATACCGTCAAAAATAAAAAAAACTGTTGAAATTATATAATTTCAACAGTTTATTAAATAAAATTAATATGAATTAAACAATAAATATTATTGCTTAGTCGCTCTTACTATTACTGTATTATCATTGATAAGAGCTTGCATATCTAAATTATCTTTCGTTAATTCAATGATATCGTATGTTTCTGTATACACACCATAATTTTCAAAATAATAATTAGCAAAGCTAGCTTCTAATTCCATTGCTCCAGCAGATGTTGGGCTAAAGTTTAATTGTAAATCGCCATCACTAGTTTCTTCCCAAGTACCATCGAAGTTGAATTCATAGTTATAAGAATAACCATAATATTCGTAAGAAATGTTCATTCTTTTAGTGAAATCACCATCTTTATCGAATACAAAAGTAACAGAAACATCTGCTCCTTCAAAAGTTGGAACAATGTCTTGAGTTCCTAAAACATAATCATTAACAGTCCAAGTACCATCTAATCTTTTGGCTTTAACAACATCATCTTTACAAGATGAGAATGTACATGCGGCTACAATAGCGGCTGCAAAAATTGCATTTTTGTTCATTTTTTAAAAGTTTTATAAAATTAGTTAATATTTAATTTCATCTTTTAGAGGCATTCATTTTCACTGGAATTCCATCTATATTGGTTTCAAGTTTTAAGTGTGTATTAGAAATTTCTATAATTCTATACTTTTCTTTAAATACACCATAATTGGCTTCATAATAATTGGCAAAGCTGGCATCAAATTCCTTGGCTCCCTCAGATTCTTCATTAAAATCTAAAAGTAAATCTCCATCTGCTTCTATAGACCATCTTCCATCAAATAAATAATCATAAGAATAATACTCTCCATCATCAGTATAGTGTAAGTTTACATTTTCAGTAAAATCACCATCCATATCAAAGACAAAAGTAATGCTTAGACTGTCTTCATCTAATACAGGAACAACATCTATATCCTCAAAAATATAGTCTTGAACTTCCCAAGTACCTACAAGGAGATTTGGGTTTTTAATTTCTTTTTTTAAATCAAAAGAAAAAGAACAAGATGCTACTATGATAGCAGTAAACAATGCCTTATTATTCATATTGTATAAGTATTTAAAATTTAAATAAATTTAATTTCTAAATACGGTAGTTTTTTTATTTCTTTTTGGCTTCTTTAGGAATTTTCCAAAATGAAGCATTAGGAAAAGATACAGCAAAGTTATGTACTTTCTTTTGAGGAGTTACAATACCTGGTCTTTTCGTATTTTTTATAGTTTTAACGTCATAGATTTCATCAACGCTGCTTTCATAAATAATAAATGCCACAATTTCTTTGATATTCATATCAAAAATAATAACCCCAGCACTATTAGCCTTATCAGCAATGGGTAAATCTTTAAATCCTTTACTTGTTTTTCTAATTTTAGAAAGACCTATAAACAAGTAATTATCGACCTTAGACATACCTCTTACAAATCCTCCTAAGTCCGCTACGATATCAGATGTGTTTTTTTCTGGGTCATAGCACAATAATTGACCAGAAGCTGAAAGGAGAACATAGACTTTTCCATCGTAATATCTAGGAGAGTGAGGCATTGCAAGACCATCCACTACTATTTTATTAGTAGGAACATGAATCAAAACACCACCATCAGTTTTATGAGCTCTCCAGCCATCTGGAGTATCTGTTTGGCTCAAAGCAGAAACATATAATGGTTCTCCCTCGTGCATAGCCATTCCGTTGAGGTGACACCTATCTTGTGGTGCTAATTTAGTAATATAGTGAGGCTGCCAAAAAGGGGTAAAACTATAATTTTCGTTAATTTTACAAATACAAGAATATTGAGTATTCACACCTATAATTCCTTCATTTGAAAATGCGACATCGTGCATATCTACCATTCCTGTATGATATGTTGCTCTTGGAAAATACAAAGCATCATAAGTTTTGGGTTGATTGGGATAATCCCAAGCTAACTCTGGTAAATTTTTAAATAAGGATACTTCACCTAAAGAAGCAACTGCCATCAAATCATCTTTAAGGGCAATACCCATTGGTTTGGCAAAATTCCTAGGTAATTGAGTTACCGTATGTGCATCTAAAGCAGATATAAAAATTAATTTACCTGCTTGATAAGTACTTAAAGAAATGGTAACATTTAAGTCATGTAAAATAGCAGGTACATTGGGAGTTACCTTAAAGCTAAATGAAGGTATTTCTGTTTTTTTCATAATCTTATTAAAAAAGAAGGAAGTTGTTTAAAAATAATTTAAACAACTTCCTTTCATTTTATTAACACTTAATTTTTATGCTAAATAACTTGCTAAAATGCAAAGTACAAATAATATTCCTGCACACCACCAAGTGAATTTTTCAATTGTATCCCCTGATTTTGCAGCACCAAAAATTTGATTTGCACCGCCACCACCGAAGGTAGAGTCTAATCCTCCTCCTTTAGGATTTTGTATCAATACAGCAGCCATTAATAATAAACATACAAAGGCTATCCCTACCGTTACTAATGTAATACCTAAACCCATATTTAATTAATTTGATTTAAAATTTTTATTGATATTATCTATTTCGGATGCAAAGAAAGTACTTTTTTCTGGAAATTTCAAACTTAATCGCTGATACATTTCAATTGCCTTATCATATTTTCCTTGAATGATAAGGATTTTGGCTAATGTTTCGGATATAATTTCGTCATTTTCTTGTATACTCAAAGTTGCTAATTCATTAGCTTTTTCTTTTTTCACAGCCGTTTCTAACTCTTCATCTTTGCGTTTTTGTTCTTGTCTAGATTTGATTAATTTCATTAATCTTTTTTGGTATTTTTGAGTGGATTTTACTTCTTCCGTTTTTTCTGCTTCCTTGTCTTCTTTATTTCTATAATCTACACTCTTTAGCCATGAAGTAAATGAAATATTTTCTTTTACTTCGTCTTTGGTTAATTCTTGCTCTATATCTCCCCTTTCTTCTATTTCCTTTTTTATCTCTTCTTGTTCTTCTAATTCTTCTTGGATTTCTTCTTGTTTTTGCTGTTCAACCAATCTATTTATTGCTTCATTAATACTTGAATCAATTTCAATTTCTATGGCATTAAATGCCTTATTTTTGTCTTCTATTTCGGGAGTTTTTACACTTTCTTTATCTTCTAAAATTTCTTTAATAGATTGTGGAATTATTTTCTTTTCTTCTATATTTTTATTAATATTAACTTCTATTTCATCTAATTCCTTATTAGTATTATAAAGAGAATTTGTTATTTTTTCAATCTTTTCATTAATAATTTCAGAATTAGTTTTTTCATCTTCTTCTTCTTCTAAGCTATCATCCTCCATATCAAATAATTCTTCATAATTATTTTCAATAAAATCTTCTATATTTTCCTTATTAATGACTTCTTCATCAATGATTTCTTTTTCTTCATTTTCATTCAATAATTCAATGGACTCTTCTTCTTCAATGATTTCTTTTTCTTCTTCTAAATCTAATTCATTAAGTACCTCATCCAATTCATCTTCAACTTCTACATCTGTTTCTTCAATTTCAATCAAGTTTTCTTTAAGTTCAAGAATATTATCCAATTCGTTTTCTTCTTGAATAATATTATCTACTTCTTCAATACTCTCAAGTACTTTATCATCTTCTGTAGATAAATCTAAAATAACTTCTTTTTCTTCTAAAATATTTTCCTCGTCTGCTTCTAAACCATTTGTAAAATCAAGAACTGGTAATTCTAAAGTATCTTCTTCATTTAAAAATTCTATATTTCGATTTGATGTTGAATAATTATTTTGTAATAATTGATATAATTTTTTTCTGTCGATAGAATAAGCCGCAGCCATTTTAAGATTTCTATCAGCATCCACATTATTTTCTAATTGGCTTTTTATTAATAATAAGAATCTAAGATTTTGACAATAAGGATACTGGACTACCAAGGTTTTTAATTCTTGATAGTTTACCCTATATAATAATGATGGGTCTTTTAAATATTGTGGAAAAATATCTGGACTCATTATTTTAGTTTCCTAATTTTATATAAAATTATATGTTTTTAATCAAATTACCAACTACTGAATGCTTTATTAAAAACATCTTGCAATAATTGTGCAAAAATTTCATCAACCAAATCATCCTGAATATCTAATAAATTTTGGGAAGCATCATAATCTAAAAAGAATGAAAAATTTTGTTCCCAATTTTCGTCTTCATCTTGATTGTCATAATATTGAACTCGTACTACAATAGTTAATCTACTAAATTGTGTTATTTCTCCATTTTGAGGAGCGACTGCAGAAATATTAAAACTTTGTAGTGTTCCTTCAAATTCGATATCAGGATTAACATCAGCATAAGTGAGTCTAGATTCTCTTTGAATTTTATCTTTCAATTCTTCCGAGAATTGTTGCCCTAAAGTTGGAGGTGCACTTGTAGCTGTCGTTGTAAATGTTTTGATAAAATAAGTACTAATTTCAGGACGTATACTTGTATTTTTCATAGAAACATTACAAGTAGCAGATAGGCAAGTGATTGCCCAAAATAAAACTCCAATTTTAAACCATATACTATTCATATAAAAAATATCTTTGGGTTAAGAGCCCAAAGATATAAACGTTATTATTTTTTAAATAATTTTATTTTAATAAAAAAATTAATTATACCGTTCTGCCACCCCTTCTTTATATACTACAAAAGGTTCACTCTTCTTTTTCAATTCTTGAATATCAAATGGCTTAATTTCAAAAGAAGACTTTGTGGAAGACATTCTACCTACATCAAAATCAGTATCTCGTAAAAAATTATTATTTTCATCTCTTTCTAAGACTTCATCAATTGGGTCAACTCTATATTCATTAATATATATACCAAATATCGTGATATTAATAACAGTATTCAATTCTCTTGACTGCCCAGGTGGAATATCGTTAAAAATTACAATTGGACCTTCATATTCTGTAGTATCGTTACTGTTAGGGTCAACTACAGTGGTGTAACCTTGAGCAGCTGGTTGAGGAGCATCTTTAGTACATTCCCTTGAAAAATCAGGTACATTTTCAACGTACCTATAACTGACTAACTGTGTTCCTCCAGGACCAATAAACCAAGGTACTCCATAGCAATCATAAAATCCTTCTTGTCCTATAACATCTCTATAATATAATAAAACCCATTGTTGTCCACCTGTGCCCAAGACAGGAGTCCAATATAAATTTCTGGTATCTAAATATTCATAATTACCAATACAAGGATTATAAATACTTTCCCAAGTCTTAAATGCTAGGTCTGGTTCTGCCATATCTTCATCTTTACATTCACAACCATATATAAATAGAACAGAAAAAATAATGATGAAGAAATAAATGTATTTCATATTCAAAATAATTAATAATTGAACTGAACTTGAGGAACACCTTCTATTTGAGTAGTACCATCAGCTAAAGGTAAAACCGTTAGGTATGCTCTAGCAAAATTATTGGTTTTTTGAAATGCTTCTCTATCAAAATCAACTTTTCCGCCTGATGTTTGAGAATCACTATTATTATTTTCATCTCTTTCTTCAACTGACTCTGGAGTATCTACATATAAATCAAAACGATAATCACCAGCTGCCTGAAGAGTTAGATTAGATAAGATATCAAAAATTTCATTTGGACCTAATTCAGATTGATTATATGAATTATTTCCTACTAAATCCCATATTTGAGTAGATTCATTAAAAAAGAAGACTTCAACTAAATCTAAAGTAGAGCCTGCTATATCAGCAATTTCACAATCAACATTAGAATCTGCATTGATAACTTCTCCTGCTATATCAAAAGCAGTTCCTAGAGTAATTTCTTGCGGCACTTCAAATTTTTGAACTAATAAATCACAAAGTACTAATAGTTCATCACAGCATTTAGACGAGGTAAGAACAAGGGTTGCACTTAATAAAATGCAATACATCAAACTATTTTTTTTCATATTTATATAAAGTTTTAAAAATTACTCGAACATAAACGAAACCTCCTCTGATGATTTGCTTGAACCATTTTCGTTTGGTAAAACTTCAATTGTAGTTTGTGTAAAATTGTTTGAATAAGATAAAGATAGTGATTCTTCATGAATTCTACTAACTGTATTTTGAAAATATTCATTATTATTTTCATCTCTCTCATCTACATAGTCTGGAAAATCTGCATGAATATCAAAACGATATGTACCTGCTTCAAAAATAATTCCTGTAGTTAAAATGGTATAGACTTCACCAGATTCTAATACGGATTGGTCAAAGATTTTATTTCCTTGATATTCCCATTCATCAGAAAAAGGATTTTGTCTATAGACTTGAATTACGACAAAAGTTTCATCAGAACTACTACCAATTTGACAAGTTGAACTCGGTGCTTCATTTAAAACTTGGATTTCTATTTGAAAAGGGTCATCGACTCTAAACAAATCGGGAATTCTAAATTTTTTAATTTTTAAATCTGCTAAGACTACTTCTTCATCACAGCAACTTACAAACAAAAATATGGGGATTAATAACATGGGGATATAAATTAATCGAGCATTATTTTTCATAGCAAAATAATTAAATAGTACGTTAAAAAATTGAGTTTGAGTGTTTAAAAAAGTATAAATGCTTCGGTTAACTACGACTAAATTAGAACAATTTTTGTATATAAAAAAATTAAATTACAAAAATTTCATTGTTATTAAAAATAAAGAATTTTCTTTATATATGATGATTTTTTATAATATTAGAAGTATTTTTAATGTGTTAATAAGAATAAGATTATAAATATTTTAGCGAAAATTCGCTAAAATATTTGACACATTGAAAACTTATCCTTAAATTTGATAGAAATTAAATTTCGAGTTCATTAAATTTTATAAAAAAATAATATTATATAATATGAATACAGTAGAACAAATAACTACATTAAAAGGTGGTGAATTTTTAGTAAAAGACCAAGATCCAATGTCCACTTTCACACCTGAAGAATATTCTGAGGAGCAGATAATGGTAAAAGAGATGGTTAATGATTTTATCAATACTCATTATATTCCTAATGAAGCAAAGATGGAAGGTTTAGATATTGAGTTGACCAAAGAATTATTAACTAAAGCAGGTGAATTAGGACTTTTAGGAACTGCATTTCCTGAAGAATATGGTGGTTCTATGCAAGATTTTGTTACGAATATGTTGTTAACTGAAACCATGTCACGTAGTCGTTCATTTTCTTTATCTATTGGAGCACATACTGGCATTGGAATGTTACCCATTTTATATTTTGGTAATGAAGAACAAAAAGCAAAATATTTACCTGAATTAGTAGCAGGAACTAAATATGCTGCTTATTGTTTGACTGAACCAGGTTCGGGTTCTGATGCATTAGCTGCTAAGACAAAGGCTGTACTTTCAGAAGATGGTAGTCATTATGTCCTTAATGGTCAAAAAATGTGGATTACTAATGCTGGGTTTGCAGATGTATTTTGTGTATTTGCTAAAATAGACGGTGAAAAATTCACTGGATTTATCGTTGAAAGAGGTTGGGAAGGTGTTTCTACTGCTGCTGAAGAGAAAAAACTTGGTATTAAAGGTTCTTCAACTAGACAAGTATTTTTTGAAAATGTTAAAGTTCCTGTAGAAAATGTTTTAGGCGAAATAGGGAAAGGTCATAGAATTGCTTTCAACATCTTAAATATTGGTCGTATTAAATTAGGTGCAGGCGTAATTGGAGGAGCAAAAATAGTAGCTGACCAATCCGTAAAATACGCTAACGAAAGGCATCAATTTAAACAAGCTATTTCTAACTTTGGAGCTATTAAGCATAAATTAGCGGAACAAGCTATCCAAATTTGGGCGGTTGAAGCGGCTATCTATAGAGCTTCAAATGATATTAAAATAATGGAGCATGACTCCTTAGAAAATGGCAAGACTTTATCTCAAGCATTATTAGGAGCTGCTGAAGAATATGCAATAGAATGTGCATTGATGAAGGTTTGGGGTTCTGAAGTTTTGGATTATGTCGTTGATGAAGGGCTACAAATTTATGGTGGAATGGGTTATTCTGAAGAAGCACCTATGGCGGCTACTTATAGAGATGCGCGTATTAATCGTATTTTTGAAGGAACGAATGAAATTAATCGTATGCTTTCTGTAGATATGTTATTGAAAAAAGCGTTGAAAGGTAAAATAGATATGATGTCTCCTGTAATGGCTATTCAAAAAGAATTGAGTGCTATGCCTGCAATGCAATCAAATGATGGCAAATATGACAGAGAATTGAATATGATTAAAAACATGAAGAAAATGTTTTTATTAGTTTCTGGAGCTACGGTTCAAAAATTCATGACGGAATTAGAAAATGAACAAGAAATGTTGATGAGTATGGCTGATGTGATGGGTGATATATATGTCGCAGAATCTGCTTTATTTAGAGCTATCAAAATAAGTGAAAAAGAAGGAGAAGAAAAAGGGACTGTATACATGGATATGGCTCGTATTTATTTAGATGATGCCATGGAGCGTTGTAGTTTGAATGCAAGAAGAACAGTTTGTTCTTGGGCAGAAGGAGATATGTTGAAAACTCTAGTAATGGGGGTTAAACGATATGCAAAATATGTTCCAATCAATTCTAAAAATACTCGTAGAAGAATTGCTGATTATTTGATTAAAAACAATGGTTATTGCTTTTAATTAAGTATAGACATTAGATTTCAGACATAGACATTAGATTTCACTATGTCTATGTCTGAAATTTATTATTTATAAAACTCTAATTCTAAATTTTTAATCCATAAGTCACCATTTTTCACATTATTCCAAATATATGTTTTAATAGTATCACCATTTTGTAAATCATCTGGAATTTTCACATAAAAATAAACTTCGTCCCAAATAAAATCTTCTTTGTGATATAAATTAATTTCTTCATGAAAACAGCGATTATCAAATAGACCAATTTTATTATTGATACCTATACTCTTCCATTCTAAAATTTCACTATTTCTTTTTATTTCACAAATTAAATGATGCATTCTATATAAATCAAAATCAATGTATCTATTCATAAATGTCCCTTGTACTTTTATCCATTGTGCATCTTTAAATTTTTCTTTATTATATATTATTTCAACAAAAGATTTTGAATAATCTTGAGACATTTTTAAGTTTTCAGGGCTTATACTAGAAGCATTTTTTTGAAAAGCTGAATAAATATGTATTTCTGGTTCATTTTGAGGTTGTTCTGTAGCAGTATTAAACATTACAAAATCTTCATAATCCATTTCATATTTGAACATCATATTTTTTAAATAGGTAAAATTGGTAAATTCTGAAAAGTTGAGGTTCATAGATTGATGTAATGTAAAATGCAGATTAATTACAATA
>JAHDBK010000067.1 GCA_020630455.1 Saprospiraceae bacterium | reverse complement strand
CATATAAATGCGTTATTTTAAATGATTATTATTGTCAATCAATACTAGATAATGTACAAAAATTTAATTTTCATACTTTTACTTGCCTTTAATGCGTGTACTGCACAAGTACCTGCTGACTTGCCTAAAATTGAAAATGAAGCATTTGACAAAGAAGTACAGTCTATACTCAGTTTTACGGTTCCCTTAAAAGGAGTTAAAGAATTATCAGAAGAAAATTTAGAGGAGTATGTCATTTTAGATGCAAGAGAAATAGAAGAATTTGAAGTAAGTCACATAGAAGATGCTCAATGTGTTGGCTATGATGATTTTAAACTGAGCAGTATTGAAAATATTGATAAAAATCAAAAAATCATCATCTATTGCTCCGTTGGTTATCGAAGCGAAAAAATTGGAGAAAAACTACAAAAAGCAGGTTACACCAATGTATATAATTTATACGGTAGTATTTTTGAATGGGTCAACCAAGGCAATTCTATAGTAGATAATAGTGGAGAAACTACGAATCAAATTCATACATACAATAAAACTTGGAGTCGCTGGGTTTTTAATAAATGGATTAAAAAAATATGGTAAAAACTGAAAGTACAACTTTACAAAACAGCAAAATCTTACTATTTGATGGTGTTTGTAATTTATGTAACAATACCGTTCAATTTATCATAAAAAGAGACAAAAAAGGAAAAATTCAATTCGCTTCATTACAATCCGAATTTGGACAAAAAAAAACCCTTGAAGCCAATCTTCCCCTTGAAGATTTAAAATCAATTATTTTCATTGAAAATGGAACAATTTATACTCGTTCTACAGGAGCATTAAAAATGACTAAATACCTAGATGGAATATGGAAAATCGCCTATATTTTCATCATCATACCTCGACCTATAAGAGATTTTTTTTACAATATCATTGCTGCCAATAGATATAGGTGGTTTGGCAAATCAGAAGAATGTATGATGCCCACAACTGATATAAAGAGTAGATTTATCAAAAATTAAGAGCATTTTAATACAGTTTAAGCCTTCATTAATTTAGATTTACAATATTTTATTATAAATTGTGTTTTATTTATATAATTAAGGTGTTTTTTTATCATTATAAAAATAATGAATTATGAGTTTCAATAAGCATCTCGAAGAGCATGAGGATGAGAAAAAAAATAAAAGAAGGGGTTTAATTATCGCTTTCTTTGTCAATGTAGGTCTCATCATTTTAACTTTAATTCCTTGGCCTGTTTCTGAACAAGAATTGCCGCCAAAAGAAATTATTATAGAATTTGCTAATTATGTTCCACCTGAACCAGAAGTAGAAGAGATTCCTTTTGACGAATCAGGTTCCTCAGAACCAGACAATCCTCTTGGAGATACTGAAGATGCTATGGAACAAGAAGCCGCTCCAGAACCAGAAACACCTGCTGAGCCAGACCCTACTCCAAGCGAACCAGAAGTTGTAGAAGAAACAACTCCTGAACCTGCTCCAGAAGCACCAACTGAAACAGCAACACAACCTGAGCCTTCTGAAGTTAGCGCTCCAGAAACACCTCCTACTGAAACTACTCCAAAACCACCAAAACCACCAAAACCAACGGCTCCTTCAGACAAACCGTCTAAGCCAACAAAGCCGACTAAACCAAGTACTGGTTCAGATTCTAATACGAGTACTGACTCTGGAAACTCTCCAGGGAAACCAGGAACACCAACGGGTACTGATGACGGCACTAGTTCTGGAAATAATGGCTCTGGTGGAGATAGCGACGGTACTGGAAGTGGTGATGGAAGCGGTCATGGTTTCAATAGAAAAGTGGATGAAAGACCAACTCAATCTGAAATTAAAGCTATCGCTCAAGGAAAAACAGGAAAAGTTCACGTTGATGTTTGTATCAATCAAATGGGCAAAGTCGTTTCCGCCGATTCTAATAAAGCAAAGTCTTCATTAAAAGATGATGTCGTTTTACAAAAAGCAGAATATTTAGCTAAAAAATATCGTTTTGAAAAAGATTTCAAAGCACCCACTAAGCAATGCTGGTATTTAGTTTTTAGCTTTAGAGAAGATAAAGGAGAAAATAGATTAATCCCTCAACCAATGGATCAAATTATATTCATAGACTAAATTATTTAGTATATTTTAATGAATAAAAAGCTATTGGAAATATTTCCAATAGCTTTTTGTTATTTTTTTATAATAAAATAACAAAAAATCTTTATTATTTTTAAAAAAGCCTAAAAAAAATAAACATTCAATAATATTATCTTGTATTTTTGTGTTAGTTAAATTAAATTGAATTTGTATTATGGAAAAAGCATTAGACATTATTATTACCATTGTTTTTATAATTGCTTTAGCAGCAATAGGGTATTTTGTATACAAAGGTATTAGTTCTGAAAAAGAAACAGAAAATACAGAAATAGGAAGTATTGATGGAGAAGATACTAATAATGAAGATGAAGTTGGATATTTTGAAGATGGTGTCGACACCGCAGACATTGATTACAACTATGAAGATTTATCAGGAATTCCTGATGAATATGATGACACCAGCAATAAGAGAATACAAGAAGATAAAGCAAGTGATACACCATCTACTACTTCATCTAATACCAAAGTAGCTAGTCCAAAACCAAAGACTAGTATCCCAAAACCAGATACTAGAGATGAAGAGTTCGCAGAAAAATCTGCTGGTACTCAAACGAACAAATCACCAGGAACAAGTAAGATTCCTATGCAAAAAGAATTTTTAGTATTAGCAGGTTCATTTGGCGTTAAAAATAATGCTGATGCTCAATTAAAAATTTTAAAAGATTTGGGATATAGTCCTGAAATTGTTCAGTTTGACAACTCTAAAATGTATTCTGTTGTTGCAGCGAGGTATGCTTCTAGAGGCTCCGCAGATGCAGCAGCAGAACAATTAAAAAACAAAAAAGTAGAATGCTTTGTGATGAAAAAAAGATAGTTTTATAACTTATCCCTTTATAAAAACCAAGATTGTTTAACAAAATCACCTTTATGAACGAGACAGAAATATCAATAGCACCTTATATTGATCATACGATGCTAAAAGCAGAAGCCAGTTCAGAACAAATAGAAAAAATATGTTCTGAAGCTATTGTATACCAATTTTGTGCTGTTTGTGTCGCTCCATATTTTGTTCCTCAAGTATTTCGAAAACTAGAAGGAAGTAAAGTAAAGGTAGCCACTGTGGTAGGATTTCCTATGGGCTATACCTATACAACTGCCAAAGCGGAAGAAACTCGAAAAGCAATACAAGATGGAGCCGATGAAATTGATATGGTAGTCAATCTATCTGCTGTACATTCTGGAGATTGGAACTACATAAAAAATGAAATAGACACCATCACTCAAATTTGCCATATGAAAGGGAAGCAAATTAAAGTGATTTTTGAAGTTGAATTACTCAATGAAAATCAAATTATTCAATTGTGTAATATTTGCACTGAATGTAAGGTCGATTTTGTTAAAACATCAACAGGTATTCTTGGAAAAGGGAATCAGCCCAAAGTGGTGCAATTCTTAAGAAGCCACTTGCCTGAAGAAATTAAGATAAAAGCATCAGGCGGAATTTCTAATAAAAAACAAGCTTTGGCTCTTATCAAATCTGGTGCTAATAGATTAGGAGCATCCAAAAGTTTAGACATTATTTAAAATTTTAATTATTATGAAAAAAATAATAGCTTATATCATTTTGACTTGTTTTACTTATCAATTTACTCAAGCACAAGTCAATTATAAAGAAGAAATTGAGGTATCAGGAATGAATAATCGCTATGTAGCTCAAAATAAATCTACACAATGGACATTGGGTTATAGGATTCAGATTTTATCTACTACCGATAGAAGAAAAATGAATGATGTAGTCAAAAATTTTGAAACTAAATTTCCTGAATACGAAGCTGTTTGGACCTATGAAGCCCCTAATTATAAAGTAAGGGTAGGAGCATTCAGAACTAGAATCGAAGCTGAAAAATTAAAAATGATTTTGAGAGAAGTTTACTTTAGTGCCTTTCCTGTAAAAGATAACAAAATCGAACCTATAGAATATTTATAACAAAAGTTCTTTATTTTCAAATAAAAAACTTGAAAAAAACTTGTTTTTTTTATATCTTTATACATCCAAATTTCAAACCAACTAAAATTCAGTACAATGAAAAAAATTAGTATTCTTTTAGGTATCATATTTTTAATGAGCCTTCATATAAATGCTCAATGCCCTACAAGTACACGTAGCGGTGTTCATGTTGTTCAAGCAAAAGAAACACTTTATCGCATCGCGATTAATTATAAAGTAACAGTAGATGAAATCTGTGAATGGAACGACATCAACATGACAGACCCTTTATCTATTTGTAAAGAATTAGTAGTTAAAAATCCAGAATTTGAGACCAAAGATTCCGAGCCTGTCACCCCTACTCCTCAACCACAAAACAATGTAGCCTATTATAAGCAATCTGGTAACAAACACGTTATCCTGCCAGGACAAACTATCGCTGGAATTGCAGAATTATATGGTTATACAGAGAAAAAATTTAGAGAAATTAATTCTTTAGTAGACAAACAAGAATTAGCAGCTGGTTCTACACTAGCTACAACTGATTGTATGTGTACGGATAAAGACAAAGAGTTTGAAGATAAAAGCAATACTCCTAAACCTCCTAGCCCTAGTCCAACAGTTGCTACTGAAGCTCCTTACATGAAGCAAGCAGAAATGGATATGGTAAATGAAATCAATCTTTTACGTGCTAATCCTTCTGCTTATGTAGTTCACATTAATAATTATATTAATCAATTAAAAGCTAAAAATAGTAATCCATTTAGTGAGGAGTTAGTAAATGGATTAGTTACTGAACTAAAAGCTACTCCTGTTCTTAAAAAATTACAGACTATTTCTTGTATGTACTCCGCTGCTCAAAAACATGGTCAAGACCTTAAGCAATCAGGTACTATTAGCCATCAAGGAAGCGATGGAAAATTTCCTTGGGAAAGAGTAACTTCAAATTGCCAACAAATGAACGATGGTAAAGAAAATTTAGTCGGCGGTGTTAGATCATCAAGAGAAGCGATTATACTATTATTATTGGACGCCCAAAGTACGACTAATGAACATAGAGGAAACTTATTAAATCCTCATTGGACTCACGTTGTTTGTTATGAAATAGGAAATATTGGTGCTACTCCTAGTTGCTGGATACAACAATTTGGACAATCAAAATAATTTAAAAAATCATTTAGAAAAAAAATGGATAACAAAAAATTGTTATCCATTTTTTTTTATACTCATTTTCATTAGATGAAATAAAAAAACATTCTATTAATATCAAAATAAAAACTATATTGCTTTGTATTAATATCAATTAATTCATGGAGCAACTTTCAACAATGGATTGGCGTAGATTGTTTGACATCCTACTTCATCAAGAAATTGAACAAAACAGTTATAACCCTATCTATGAAGGTCTCGGAATCAATCAATCTGTTTATCCTAGAACAAGTCTTAGAGACAAAGTATTAGAGGTAAGTGCTGGGGCAATAAACAAAGGCTTAAAACGAAACCAGCAAATTGGTATTTTTACACTAAACAGCTCTGTACATTCTTTTTTTCTAGATTTAGGTTTTCAACAAGTTGGGGTTTGTCCTGTCTTTATTAATCCCTATTATAATGATGATGAATTTCAACATATATTTAATTTATTAGAATTAAAAATTCTATTTGTAGAAAATAAACATATCTATGATAGAATTCACCAATTATTAGGTGATGACAAATTCAACATTCCTATTTATTGCATTGAAAAGCATAATGAAGTCCCTCATATAGAAGAATTTTTAACGACTCCCCTAGCTCATCATTTTGAACAATTCGAAACGAATAAAGCGGCGATTCACGAAGATGATTTGGCAACAATTGTACTGACAGCGGGTACGGAAAACTTGCCTAAAGCCGTCATGCTTTCACACAAAAATTTATGTTCAACCATCAAGCAGATTGCTCGTATTATTCCACTTAGACACAACAACAGAGTGGTTTCTATTCTACCATTCCATCATATAGTATCAAGACAATTATTCTATGCATATATTATTAATGATTGTTCTATTTATTTTTTAAAAAACAATAATCTTTTATTAGAAAACATAAAAAAAGTAGCTCCTCATTATTTTCTTTCTTCCAAAGAAATTTTAATTCAATTTTATGATAATATTGTGCATAATGAATTGAAAAAATCGTTTCTTAGAAAATCTATTTTTAAATGGTCAATCAATTTAGGTAGAAAATATAAAAACTATGACAAATTATCTATTTTCTATTTCATTCAAATTGCTTTTGCTAATTTCTTAATTTTTAGACATTGGAGAAAAGCTTTTGGTGGCAAAATAGAAGGAATCTTAGTCAGTGAACAAACGCTTTATGCTTCTTTTTCAAGGCTTTTTACTGCTGCTGGCATTGATTTAAGACAGTGCTATTCTATCGCTGAATGTAGCGGTATGGTAAGTTTAAATAATTTTCAACTGAACGAAACCAATTTTAATACTGTAGGATATGCTTTAAAAGGAACTACAATTGAAATCATAGAACCAAAAGACAAATTTGATAATGGAAAAATTGCGATTCAATCCGAAGGAGTAATGATGGGTTATTTTGGAGAAGATAAATTAACAAAGAATTATTTCCTAAGTAATGACTTAGGTAGATTAACGAATAGAAAAAACCTATTACAAATAGCTGGTAGAGCCAAAGATAAAATCGAATTACAATCAGGTGAAAAAATCAATCCTCAATTTATAGAAAGTCAAGTTTTAAATTCTCCTTTTATTGAAAATTGTTTAGTGTATAAATCTAAGCAAGGCTTATGCACCATCCTCAGCCTTTTTGATACTCAAATTAAAATATGGAATACTCTAGAAAACAAACAAAGTGATATAGATAATATTTTAAATAATGATTCATTCATAGAGTTAATAAAGAATGAAATAATAAATATTAACAAGCAACTCAATAAACCTGAAAAAATCACCAATATCCAAATCACTAAAGACAAGTGGAATAAGGATAATCTAATGTTAAATGCATTTAATAAAAAAAATAGAGTGCATATATTCAATCAATATAATCATTTAAAAATTTATAAGATTATTTAATTAAATATTATTATAGCATGTTCAATTCTTAGATTACCTTTGTAGCAAAAAAATATAATGATTTATACAGAAAAAGCATTATTAGATATTTTTAAAGAATATTGGCAAAAAGAAATAGAACAATACCCTTTAAAAAAACCACAGCACCTATATGCTCCGATACATTATATCGCACAAGCAGGAGGAAAAAGGATGAGGCCTGTATTCATGTTATTAGCTGCACAATTATTTGACAATAATATAGAAAAAGTATTACCTGCGGCATATTGCATTGAATTATTTCACAACTTTACTTTATTACATGATGATATTATGGACGAAGCACCTCTTAGAAGAGGAAGAATGACTGTTCATGAAAAATGGGATACCAATACAGCTATTCTATCTGGAGATTTAATGATGATTGAATCTATCAAATATTTAAATTATTATGATGCTGAATTAAGAAGTAGATTGAGTGATTATTTTATTAATGGAGCAATAGCCGTATGTGAAGGCCAGCAATGGGACATGGACTTTGAAAAAAGAGATGATGTGCATTTGGATGAATATATGGAAATGATACGACTAAAAACGGCTGCTCTTTTGGCTGAAGGTATGGCCATGGCTGCTGCTTGTAATGGTGCGGATTCTCAAGAAGCTGAAGCGATTAGACAATTTGGCAATTGGATTGGAACAGCATTTCAAATCCAAGATGACATTTTGGATAGTTTTGGTGACCCAAATAAATTTGGAAAAAAAGTAGGTGGTGATATTGCCCAAAACAAAAAAACATTTTTGTATTTAAAAACGCTTGAATTAGCCGATGAAAAACTCCAAAAAGAATTTCTATATTATTATTCTAATGAAAATTCTAATATGGAGGAAAAGGTAAAAATAGAAAGTGTTATGAATATATTTAGACAATTAAACATTAGAGAAGTAGCTGAAAAAGAAAAAATGAATTGTGCAGACAAGGCTTTTTCTTATTTAGATAGCATAAAAATTAATGAAGAAGCTAAAGAAAAATTGAAAAATTTCAGCTTAATTTTAGCAAAAAGAGAAAATTGATTTTTTATTTTTTCTCATATATAGCACTTTTGTTTTTTTATTTTTTTTAACAAAAAACAACAAAACAACTATTTACACATTTTAAATATATCTAATAAAATATAAATTGCTTGTCACACAAAATTAAATTTAAGACTTGCCTTTTACCTAAATACTTGAATAACTCGATAATTTGAAATATATTTGTATCACAACTTTTTTAAAGTTAATATTTCAATTGGGGCAAAAACAAATTTAAAGAGAGCTTTGGTTAATTCCAAGCTCTTTTTTTTATGACCTATCTTTTACTAATAATAACCATGCTCTTCCATAATGCATCAATTCTGCTTCTTTCTTAGCTTTCTTTCCAATTCCAGTATATACATCGAATCGACCAGTACCTTTGATTCCTCCTCCTACATCTTGTGCTAGTAAAAATGTTCTTTCATGTCTAGTGTTATTTTTTAATGGAATAGGCTTTTCTGCATATAAACAAGAACCCGTTGGAATATATCTATTATCTGTTGCTATTGAAAGATGTTCTTTTAATGGTACATTACCTGAACCGATTACCACTTTTCCTTTAGGAGTTGCTATAAAAAAAACATTAGATGGATTATGAAAAATAATATCATCTGCATTTTCAGGATGTTCAGCTACATACTTCTTTAATTTATCAAGGGTTATTCCTTGACCTTTTTTACCATATTTTTTCAAAAAATACCTTTGAATACTTCTCCTTGGTTGTCCATTATCCCCTCCATAAGAAAATAACTGAATAACACCATCTCTATATTGAACAAATCCTGAACCCTGTAATTGCATCTTCTGGATATCGATTAAACTTCTAGCATAGGCCAATTCCAAGCCTTTTCCAGCAAGGGCGTTTTCTTTATATATCTGTTCTCTAGTGGGCAATACTGTCATGTCCTGAGGGCGTTTATAGATAGGGAAAATAAATTCAGCTGTAGGCGTTCTACTAACAGGAATTACAGGGGAATAATATCCCGTATATAAAATATTTCCTTTTTGGTCTTTCCCTTGAATTTGATATGCATCTAAATACTCTGAAGGAGGCACAAAAGCACTATAAATCCAATTTTCTATTGCTTCTGTAGTTAATATTAGTTTGTCTTTGCTTATTGAGAGATTTTTAAATCGATATCTTTTTTTAGAACGCTTATCAATTTCCAACAATTTCTTTTGTCTTCTAATGTACAATAAAAAATCTTTGGATTGAGATTTTAAATTGAGCTCATCCACATCTGTCCTAGTGTAAATATATGGTAATATTGAATCTGTTATTAATTTTCCATTTTTATGATACTCTAACAAAGGAGGAAAAGCACTAATTTTTTCACTTTTTGAAGCACATGAAATAACAAACAACAGACAAAAAAATAACAATATTAAAAAAACATACTTATACATTGGTTAATTTGGATTGAAAAATAAAGTAATTCCTTTGTTTTTAAGCTTAAAATTAAACTAATTCATTACTTATATACTCTTTTGAAAATTATTGAATAAAAATAGTTACTTTTGTAAAAATTTTAGTCTAATTAAATAAGTCAAATGAAGATGAGGACTAAGTTAAAACTTTTAGTGATATTTTTTATCATTTTTTTAACTCTTAATAATATTACAGCTCAAGATAATTCAAAAAAAACTTTTGATATTAACTCGAAAACTGTTTTTAAAGATTTACAAGGTAATATTATTGAATTTAGTACTTTCATAAATCTTAGACCAGACGTTGATTATACAAATCTTAATCCTATATTCAATGATGAAGGAAACTTAGATTTTGTAGAAATAAGTTTAATCAAAAAAATTGATACAACGGCGAGTGTTGAAGAACGTATCGAAAATACAACAGATGAAAGTAAAAATACTCACGTCATTGAAAAAAAAGAAGGTGAACCAAATGAAAAAAACATCTCATTTAGATTCACATCTGTTGAAGGACTGAAAGGTCAGTATGCTCCTTATTTTAATGAAAAAAATTTAGATGGAGAAGAATACTCTACAACTACATTATATAATAAAATAGTAGTGATTAAATTTTGGTTTTTAAGTTGTGCTCCTTGTTTGGAAGAAATACCAGAATTAAATCAATTAGTACAAAAATTTGAAGATAATGATGATGTAGTTTTTATTGCTCCTGCAACTGACGAAAATGAAGCAGTAAAAAAGTTTATTGCTCGAAGACAATTTGACTATACTATTTTAACGAATGCATATGACATTCACGGTGACTTTAAAGTTTCTGGATATCCAACACATTTAGTTATTGGTAAAGATGGCAATGTCAAGGAAGTCGTTTCAGGTAAAAATGTAAGTACCTTTGAAATTCTTGAAGAAGCTATTTTATTAGAAACACTCAAAACAAGTCATGATGTAGAAGTGAGTAAAGTAGAGGGTTATTTTAGTTATTCTTCTGATTTAGTGATAAAAGATGAATTTGGTAATATTCTTAGTGAAAGCCAATTTGCTCAAAAAATGAATGAGAAAGAATATAATATTTACAAAAGAAGAAAGTATTCAGGCGATATAGAATATTTTTTATATTATAATGCAATATTATGCATTCTATTAGTTATATTGTTATACATTATTATTATTACTAGTAAGTAACTGTTTTATATTGTCAAGTAGTTGTTCTAACATACACAACCTACTTGCAAGTTTATCCTGACTATTATTATAATTATTATTATTATATTGTATATTGCTGTTATTGTTTACATCTATATATTAGTTATATAGTATGTTACTATTATAGTCTATATAATTATTGTTATATTTCTTAGTATAGTATTTGTCTAACACAAACAAGTTCATAAATGTCTTATATCTGTTTGGTGTCTTGTTAACGTCAATAAGATATCCTGCAATATTGTTGTACTCTCTTTGTTCTTGTGTCATATCTTGTAGGTCACTGTCTGGGTCTGCAATGTCAATACATCTATTGTATAACAACTGATGTGCACTTGTAATACGTGGGCTAAACTTGTCAATAAGAACTGTAAAGTCTATCTCATCATTATCAATATTATTATCATTATCATTATTATTATTATTAGTATAGTCATAGTTATATGTATAGTATTTTTTATATTTATTATGTGTATATAGTTTGTCAGATTGGTCACTACTATCAGTACTATTAGTGCTAGTGTTACTGCTATAAGACTCTATAGAGTATATATTGTTATTGTCATCAGTTGTATAACTAGTCTGTATATTATAATGTATTACATCACTAGTATTTCTATTATTATTATAAGTAGTATTATTATATAAGTCAT
>JAHDBK010000066.1:5151-11587 GCA_020630455.1 Saprospiraceae bacterium | reverse complement strand
TTATTTCGCCAAAACCTCAATCTATTGATTTTCATTGTGATAAATTTTTAAACATCCTCTAGATCTCATTTGGGTTTTTAATTTTGTTTTGATTCTTAAAATTATATTTTGAGGTTAATAGACGTTATTACGAAAAATTGATTATAGCTAAATTGTCTTTTTAATGATATTCTTCGTTATTCCTCTCAAACATAGCTAAGGCTATGCTTTTCGAGTAATGCCTCGACTATAATTAAAAATACTAATTTATCTTTCATAAAAAACTATTCGTAATAACGTCGAATATTTTTTTAATATCTTTTATATGCTTTTAAAGCAATCCATTTTTCTTTGTTTTTAGCACTACCAATATAAAAGCCTTTTTTTGATAACGCTTCTTTTAAAGTATTTGTGTCATTTTTTAAAAAACCAGAAAAAAGTATAGTTCCTCCTCTGTTGAGTTTTTCGTAGATAATATCTAAGGTAGCCAAAATAACATTCCTGTTTATATTGGCTAAAATGATATCATAAGTATTTTCCTTTGGTATGTTTTCTAACGTTCCGCAATATGTATTGATGTTTTGGTGAACATCGTTTATTTTGTTGTTTTCTATTGTGTTAAAATAAGCAGGTTTCTCGATATCGACGGCATCAATATCTTTACTTCCCATTTTTGCTGCTAGTATGGCTAAAATGCCTGTTCCACAACCATAATCCAAAACTTTTTTATTAGAAAAATCAATGTTTTTCATTAGTTCAATCATCATAAAAGTGGTGGCATGGTGGCCTGTCCCAAATGCCATTTCTGGATTTATGGTAATTTGATGATTGAAGTTTGGGAATTGAGGGTGGAAATCAGCTCTAATAGCACAAAAATTACCAACAGTGATGGGTTCAAAATTAGATTCCCATATTTTATTCCAGTTTTGATAAGGTATATTTTTTATATTAAAATCAAATTGAAATAAAGATTGAAGTGCAGTAACTTCTTTTTCGATATTAGAATTGTGTTCAGAAAGAGGAATATATGCTTTTAAAACATTTTTATCTTCTTCAAAGGTATCAAAAGGCAACTCCGCCAAAAATGCTATTAACATCTCGGAAGTAGTGCTGTCCGTTTGAAATTCATACATTATGTAGTCCATTATGTATTTTTAAAATAAAGAATTTTAACTGTTTTATTATAAAAAGGCAGTTCTTTATTTTGTGTATTATGTTGGGTCGTTTTCTAAGGCTTGAATGATAGGGATAAAGGTTGATGCTTTTAAAGAAGCTCCTCCCACTAATCCTCCATCTACATCCTTTTGCGAAAACAATTGTGTGGCATTATTCGGTTTTACCGAGCCACCGTATAAAATTGACATATTTTGTGCCAACTTTTCGCCTTTTTCCTCACTTATTTTTTTTCTTATGCTAAAGTGCATATCCTGAGCTTGTTCAGGTGAAGCGGTTAACCCCGTTCCAATTGCCCAAATAGGCTCGTATGCAATAATTACACTTTCGAGTTCTTCAGCACTCAAATGTAGTAGCCCTCTTTCTATTTGGTTGTTGACAAATCGTTCTTGCCAGCCTTCATTTCTAATTTCTAAAGATTCTCCGCAACAAAAAATTGGCTTTAAACCTGCTTTTAATGCTGCATTGACTTTTTGTGCTATAATTTCATTACTTTCTCTATTGTATTGCCTGCGTTCAGAATGTCCAATGATAACATATTCAACGTTTATTGCTGCTAGCATATTAGCGGAGACCTCACCAGTATATGCTCCTTTTTCTTCATGATGACAATTTTGAGCAGCTATTTTTATATGAGGATTATAGCGCGTAATGTGAATGGCTTCCTTAAGTTGTAAAAAAGGAGTTGCCAAAATTACTAATACATCAGAAGGTTGAGTATTTTTTTGAATATCTAAAACGAGGTTTAATCCTTCTTGGTAATTTTTGTTCATTTTCCAATTACCTGCGGCTATTTTTGTTCTCATTAATTGTTATTTAATTATTCTTATGTCCCAAAAATAATATTATAAATTTTAATAATAAACAATCTGTTATTATTTTATTATAATTTTAATCTTTTCTCCTAAAAATTTTGGAGATGTTCGTAATAAATATAAATCTAAAACAGCTTTTGTTTTGGCTAAATACTCTCTTAAAATAACTTTTTTACCATATCTAATATTGACATCTTTCGCATTAAAAGCAATGGCATCTATCCCATATTTATTGGCTATAAAGATAGCTCGTTCATTATGAAACTTTTGAGATATAATTGTAAATTCATCTTGTTGAAATACTTCACGACCTCTAACTACAGAATCTAATGTTCTAAATCCTGCAAAATCTAAAGTAATTGCATCTTCGGGTATACCATTTTCCATCAGTGCTGCTTTCATACTTTCAGGTTCATTGTAATTATGTTTATGATTATCTCCACTTACTAAAATATGTTTTATTTTTCCTTTTTTATATAAGTCTGTAGCGGCTTGTATTCTATAAGTAAAGTATAAGTTTTCATAACCACTGTTCAAATATCTTACAGTTCCCAATAGTAAGCCAACATCTTTGGGAGGGATTTGGTCAATGTCTTTATAAATTTGTTTTTTAGTACTATTAATTAACCAAAGATTACAAATTATTATCATTAATATTAATACAATAAACACTAATACCAACGATTTAATAGACCACTTTAGAATATTCATTTTGTGCATTTTGAAATTTTTAATTATTATAATGAATTCTGTATAAAATAAAAATCAACCTATAATAATAAAGAATTTTCTTTATTATCATAGGTTGATTTGATGATGTTGATTGAGGGATTGTTTTATTAAAAAGCTCTAATAGATATGATTAATTTTTTAAGATGAGCCCATCTTCATATATTATTAATCCACTATCTGGAAAATCTGCTGCTGTCAATTCTTTTATCTTTTTTAAGGCTCTATTGTTTTCATCTATTTTAGGACCATGAGTTTTGGCTTGATAAATAGAGGTCATTTCTGCATGAACAAAACCACCATAATCATCTGTATATACTTTAATAATTGGGGCGATACCAGCAACATCTCTTAAATTAAAACGACCATAAGTACAAAAATTACCTAAACTATATGCTATAAATCGGTTATTATATAACTCAATGGCTCTACTTACATGAGGACCATGGCCAAAAACAACATCTGCTCCTGCATCAATTACAGCATGAGCAAATTTACAGACATTGCCCCTGTTTTCACCGTAATAGGTTTCTGTTTTACAAGGGGTGTGTTGGTGCTTTGACCCTTCAGCTCCACCGTGAAAAGAAACGATAACGATATCAACTTTAGCAGCTAAATCTTCTACAATTTGTTTCGCTTTTGTAATGTTTCTTATATCACAAGTACCTGTATTTGGGGCAAATGCTGCCATACCATATTTAATACTATCTTTTTCAAAAATAGTATATTCATCTGTTCCTGCTAATCCTGCGTATTTAATACCTGCATTTTCTAAAGTAGCTTTTGTCTTTCTTCTTCCCACAGGGCCAAAATCTCCAGAGTGATTATTTGCTATGCTTAACATATCAAATCCCGCGTCTACAAAATGTTGTACATAAGACTCTGGTGAACGAAAGACGTAGCATAAACTAGGATTGGAACATCTTTTGGGCGTTCCTCCATTATCTAATAAAGTTCCTTCTAAGTTGCCAAAAGTGACATCTGCGTTTAAAAGAATAGATTGCACATCTTTAAGTAAATCCTTTCCTCCATTAGCAGGTAAATAAGAAGCAGATGGGTAGTTAGTCCCTAGCATCATATCTCCAACACCAATGATACTTCGCAAAGTGATTTGTTCTTCTTTTTGTAATGTATCTTCTTTTTCTGAAACCAGAACTACATTTTGTTCTGCTTCATTATTGTTGTGAATGTTGTTGTCACTATTATTATTACAAGAGCCTAGATAAAGTAAAAGGCTTCCCAATAGGAAGCCTTTTATTATTGATATATTTTTCATATTAATTATAAAAAATTATTTATAATTGAATAATAAGATTAATCGAATGATTGGTTGTTTAAAGTAGATAAATCTATCATTTTTTGATATTCTTCTGTACTTAAACCATCTAAAACAAAGTGAATTGGATTTACTGGACGTCCCATATAGTGAACTTCATAATGTAAGTGTGGAGCAGTTGAAGTACCTGTACTTCCTACTTTTCCAATGATTTCTCCTTTCTTAACTTCTTGTCCATTCTTCACTAATACTTCACTCATATGTGCATAGCGTGTTTTATATCCATATCCATGAGAAACGACAATGTTTTTGCCGTATCCGTTTGGTTTATTTTCTTTTAAAACTACTTTTCCATCTCCTGTAGCATAAATTGGAGTTCCTCTTTTAGCTGAGAAATCAATTCCATTATGCATTTTCATAACCTTATGAATAGGATGTAATCTACGACCAAATCCAGATAGTAAATTAATACTTCTATTTAATTTATCTTCTCTAATTGGTTTGATTGAAGGAATAGATGCAAATTGTTTTTCTCTATCTTTTGCTGTATTGATTATGGTGTCTAATGATTTAGATAATAATGCCATTTGACGACCTAATTTATCTGCTTTTTGAGTTGCATCAATCATTAGTTCACCTGTATTAGGATATTTTGTAAGACTAGAGTATCTATCAACACCACCGACACCACTTTGCCAGATGTCTTTTTCAATGGGTTCCATCCCAAATGCTAAAGTGAAAGCCCCTTCTTGGCGGTCTTTCATATTTTCAAGAATCTTAGTATAATTATCTAGTTGGTTATTAATGGCATAAATTTGGGTTTTAGCTTGTTCTAGTTCTCTTTTTAATGCTTGTTCTTTTGGAGAATCAAAAGTACGGTTGTATATAGCAATAACTATGACAGAGAAGAATAAAACAGCACAAGTAAAAGCGAAGACTCTAAGAAGTTTTATCTTTAATGGTTCAACTACTTTTTCGTATCTGAGAGTCTGTTTATTATAAACAAATTTTTCTTTACCCATATTTTTTTAATTAGCCAGAAAAATGATCTGTTATTTTAACAATTAATCATTTTCTCTTTCTGTTGAGTTTAACACTTGTTTAAAACTATTTTGTTTTTTTGGAGAGCCAAAAATATACTTGAAAGTTCGTAAATCAAAATTTATTTTAAATTTTCAAGAATATTTAACTCAATTATTAATGTTAAATGTACTCAACAGGTACGTTTTTATATAATTCTAATGAAAAACATTATGTAAAAATCCCTCTAAAATCACTAGAATAAGAAGCAAATATATAATATTTTTTCTATTAATTTGTATACAATTCAAATATTATTCCATCTTTTTCTTGTCTTAGGTTTATATAATGAAACTTTAATTTATTTTTGCATCTTTATTTTTTTAATTAATAATTAATAATTAATAAATAAGATGACATCTCAACAAATTAGAAAGGCTTTTTTAGATTTTTTTGCATCAAAAAATCACAAAATAGTACCGTCTGCTCCAATAGTGAATCACGACGACCCTACTCTAATGTTTACTAACTCGGGTATGAACCAATTTAAAGATTATTTCTTAGGAAATATTACACCAGATGTTAGGAGAGTAGCAGATACCCAAAAGTGTTTAAGGGTATCGGGTAAGCACAACGATTTGGAAGAAGTGGGTATTGATAGTTATCATCATACGATGTTTGAGATGCTAGGGAATTGGTCGTTTGGGGATTACTTTAAAAAAGAGGCAATAGATTGGGCTTGGGAATTGTTGACAGAAGTATATGAATTACCTAAAGATAGGTTGTATGTAACTGTTTTTGAAGGAGATCATGAGGATAAAACCGAAAAGGATAATGAAGCTGTAAAATATTGGGAAAAACACATTGCAAAAGAGAGAATTCTTTTTGCTGATAAAAAAGATAACTTTTGGGAAATGGGAGATACTGGTCCTTGTGGCCCTTGCTCTGAAATTCATATCGACCTTAGAAGCGATGAGGAAAGACAAAAATTAAATGGAGCGGAATTGGTCAATCAAGATGACCCATTAGTCATTGAGATTTGGAATTTAGTATTCATTCAATATAATAGAAAAGCAGATGGCAGCTTAGAAAATTTACCAGAAAAGCACATCGATACGGGTATGGGATTTGAGCGTTTGTGTATGGCTATGCAAGACAAAACTTCTAATTATGATACCGATGTATTCACTCCTTTTATTCAATTTTTGGAAAAAGAATCAGGTATTGAATATGGGTATTCTTATGATTTGAATGCTAAATCAGATATTGCTATGAGGGTGATTGTAGATCATAGTAGAGCGGTTTCTTTTGCTATTGCTGATGGCTTGACTCCTAGTAATAATGGGGCAGGATATGTAATAAGGAGGATTTTAAGAAGGGCTATAAGATATTATTATTCATTTTTAAATATTGAAGAGCCAATTATTTATAAATTGATACCATT
>JAHDBK010000066.1:0-5051 GCA_020630455.1 Saprospiraceae bacterium | reverse complement strand
TACGGTTTTCCAATTGATTTAACTCGCTTAATTGCTGAAGAAAAAGGTTGGTCAGTTGATGAGAAAGGCTATAAAAATGCTTTAGCAGAACAAAAGAAAAGGTCGCAAGATGATGCCCAGAAATCAGTAGGGGATTGGTATGAATTGATGGATGCAGATGGGGTGCAATTTGTAGGCTATGATACCTTATATAGTGATGAATCTAAAATGGTAAAATATAGAACGGTACAATTAAAAAACAAGCAACAACATGAAGTTGTATTGGATATTACTCCTTTTTATGCAGAAAGTGGTGGACAAGTAGGTGATAAGGGAATATTGTGGTTTGATGACGAAAAAATATCCGTTATTGATACTAAAAAAGAAAATGATTTAATCATTCATTATGTCAATCAATTGCCAGAGAATAAAAAAGCAACGGTTAGAGCTGAAGTTAATGAGAGAAAGAGGCGATTAACGGAAAATAATCACTCCGCTACTCATTTATTACATGCTGCATTGAGACAAGTTTTAGGAACTCATGTTCAGCAAAGAGGTTCTTATTTAGATGAAAAATATTTGCGTTTTGATTTTTCTCACCATACAGCAATGACTAACGAAGAAATTAGAGAAGTTGAAAGGATAGTAAACGCTAGAATTAGAGAAAATATACCTCTGTTAGAAGCGAGAAGTATTCCTATTGAAGAAGCTCAAGAAGCGGGAGCAATGATGCTTTTTGGCGAAAAATATGGAGAAACAGTTCGTATGATTACATTTAATCCAGAATATTCAAGAGAATTATGTGGAGGAACACATGTCAATTCAACAGGCGAAATTGGTTACTTTAAATTAAAATCAGAAAGTTCAGTAGCTGCGGGTATTAGAAGGGTAGAGGCTTTGACAGCTCATGAAGCAGAAAAATATTTGAATAAAGAACTAGATACATTAGAGCAAGTAAAATCTCAATTTAAAAACAGTAAAAATATAGTAGCTTCTGTTCAAAAACTTCAAGAAGAAAATAAAGCTTTACAAAAACAAGTAGAGGATTTATTAGCCGCTCAGGCAAGGGCATTAAAAGGCAATTTATTATCTCAGTTTGAAGAGCTAAATGGAATAAATGTACTTAAAGCATCTCTTCCAATTGCTGATAGTAATGCAGTGAAAACTTTGGCTTATGAATTGGAAAAAGAAAAGGGAAATGTCCTGATTGTCTTTGGTATGGTCAATAATAATAAACCACAATTGATGGTCGTAGCCAGTAAAGAAGTGACTGAAAAAGGAATCCATGCGGGGAATATGGTGAGAGCTTTAGCTAAAGAAATTAGAGGTGGTGGTGGCGGACAAGCATTCTTTGCTACAGCAGGAGGAAGTGATGCTTCAGGTATTCAAAATGCTTTAGATAAAGTCAATGATTTTTTAAATATATAATAATATAAATCATTAATTTATAAAGAAATTTCTTTATAAATTAATGGTTTGTTATCGTGTTTTAGGATTATAAACCAATGAAAAATAGAAACTTGTTTTTTCTCTTATTTTTATTTTTAATAACACTTTCGTGTAATAAGGAAAGGAGATATCAAGGTGCTTTTCAAGGAACTTGGTATAAAGAAGGTTTTGATAACTATGCTTTTACGGTAAGAGAAGATTCAATGTTTTTTCCTGGTTTGGATAAAGGGTATTTTTATCATATTAATAAAGATTCTTTAGTTATCCAATTTACAAATAAAACAACAAATAGCCAATTAATCTATTTTTCTAATGAAAAGATTATTGCTTGGGATATGATGAATTCTGGTGATACAATTACCTTGTTAAGATTGCCTAATATGATTGATGAAATTGATACCCTAAATGTTGTGAAAGATGAAATATAGCGACGAAAATATTAAAGTTTAAACATGCTCTAAATATGTTTTTATTTTTTTCTAGTATTATAATACTTCTTCCATTTATCTAAACAATTCGTAAAATCTTCAGGAAGTTCTGAATCAAAAAACATCTCCTTTCCCGTTCTAGGATGTATAAAACCCAAAGATTTAGCATGAAGTCCATGTCGAGGCATGACATCAAAAGCATTCCTTACAAATTGCTTGTACTTTGAAAAGATAGTACCTTTCAAAATCTGATTTCCCCCATATCGCTTATCATTAAAAAGGGTGTGTCCCAAATGTTTCATATGCACTCTAATTTGGTGAGTACGCCCTGTTTCTAATTGACACTCAATCAAACTAACATAATAAAAGTCTTCTAATACTTTCCAATGAGTAACAGCATATTTGCCTAAATCCCCCTCAGGAAAAACCCTCATGTGCATTCTATTATAAGGGTCTCTACCTAAATTCATATCAATAGTTCCACTTTGTTCCTCAAAATTACCCCAAACTAAAGCATAATATTTCCTGTGTATAGTATGCTTGAAAAATTGATCGGCAAGGTGAGACATAGTATGTTCATTTTTAGCGATAACTAATAGTCCTGATGTTTCTTTATCAATTCGATGAACCAAGCCAGGACGACTCACATATCCATCTTTGTAAGGTAGGTTTTTAATATGATATGCTAAGGCATTAACCAATGTTCCATCCTTATGTCCTACACCTGGATGAACTACCATTCCCGCTTCTTTATTGACGATGATTAAATCTTCATCTTCATAGACAATATCTATTGGAATATTTTGTGGAGTAATAGGTGCGTCTAGTTCAGGAGGGTCAGGAAGCAAAATAGTAATGACATCACCGGGCTTGATTTTATGATTGGGTTTGATGTTTTCTTCGTTGACTCTAATTGCCCCTTCCCTAATTGCTCTTTGCAAACGATTACGAGTTACTTTTTCAACTTTATCCATTAAAAACAAATCAATACGAACAGGCTTTTGTTTTGGGTCTGCAACAAATTTATAATGTTCATATAGGTTTGGAGCTACTTCACTTTTGAATGCTTGTGCATCTTTCTCTTTTAATTCATCTTCATTATCCATAGCTTATCAGTTATCAATTTTCAGTGAACAGTTGTCAAATATTAGTTATTGTTTATTAGATTTATTATATTGAAATAATAAAGAGTTTTTTTTATTAATATACTAACTAAGAAGCCTTAATCTAATTTTAAAACGGCTAAAAATGCTTTTTGAGGTACTTCTACATTACCAATTTGACGCATTTTTTTCTTTCCTTTTTTCTGCTTTTCTAATAATTTTCGCTTACGCGTAATATCACCACCATAACATTTTGCTGTTACATCCTTTCTCAATGCAGAGATGGTTTCTCTAGCAATAATTTTTGCTCCGACAGCTGCTTGAATAGCAATCATGAATTGTTGTCTAGGCAATAATTCTTTTAATTTAGAACATATTTTTCTTCCAAAATAGTATGCTTTATCCTTGTGAATTAAGGCAGATAAAGCATCGACATTATCCCCATTGAGTTTGATATCTAATCTAACTAAATGAGAAGCACGATATTCCAAAGGAGTATAATCAAAAGAAGCATATCCTTTTGTTATAGACTTTAAACGATCATAAAAATCAAAAACAATTTCGGCTAAAGGCAATTCAAAAGTCATTTCTACTCTAGATTGAGTAAGGTAAGTTTGCTTGGTCATAAACCCTCTTTTTTCAATACAAAGAGTCATGATAGAACCAATAAATTCAGGAGTAGTAATGATTTGTGCTTCAATAAATGGCTCTTCAATTCTGTCTGTAACAGTAGGGTCTGGTAAATCTACTGGAGTATTGACAATTATACTTTCTCCATTCTTAAAATAAGCATTATAGGATACATTAGGAACGGTTGTAATCACGTCCATGTCAAATTCTCTAGCAAGGCGTTCTTGTACAATCTCTAAGTGTAACATACCTAAAAATCCACATCTAAAACCAAAGCCCAATGCGATTGAAGTTTCTGGTTCGTATACCAAAGAAGCATCATTGAGTTGTAATTTTTCTAAGGAGTCCCTTAAATCTTCATAGTCATCATTATCAATAGGGAAAATTCCAGCAAAAACCATTGGTTTTACATCTTCAAATCCTTTTATTGCTTCTTTACAAGGATTGGTATGAGAAGTAATGGTATCACCTACCTTTACTTCTTTAGAGTTTTTGATACCTGTTACAATATACCCAACATTTCCTGCTGATAATTCTTGTTTTGGTACTAAATCCATTTGTAAAATGCCAATTTCATCGGCTGCATAATCATTGCCCGTATTCATGAAGCGAATTTTATCGCCTTTATTTATAGTACCATTAATAATTCGATAATAAGTAATCACCCCTCTATAAGAATTGAATACAGAATCGAATATTAAAGCTTGTAATGGTGCTTCTGGGTCTCCTTTGGGAGCAGGTATTCTTTCTACAGCTGCTTGTAAAATATCTTCAACTCCCAATCCCGTTTTTCCACTTGCGTGAATGACTTCTTCTGGGGCACAGCCCAATAAATCAACAATCTGGTCAGTTACTTCTTCAACCATAGCACTTTCCATATCTACTTTATTCAAGATAGGAATGATTTCTAAATCGTGCTCTAAAGCCAAATATAAATTTGAAATGGTCTGTGCTTGTATTCCTTGAGATGCATCAATTAATAATAGTGCTCCTTCGCAAGCAGCGATAGAACGAGAAACTTCATAAGAAAAATCTACGTGTCCAGGAGTATCAATTAAATTGAAAGTATATTTTTCTCCATTAGGATGATTATAATACATTTGAATAGCATGACTCTTGATGGTAATACCACGCTCACGCTCCAAGTCCATGTCGTCAAGGGCTTGGTTTTTCATTTCTCTTTGAGAGATGGTTTGAGTATGCTCTAAAAGTCTATCAGATAGCGTACTTTTTCCATGATCAATATGCGCAATTACGCAAAAATTTCTAATATTTTTCATAGGAGTGCAAATATACGGATTTGTTATGACTGTAATGCTATGTTCAAGTTATTTTTTGAAAGCTGTTCAAGATTAAAATTGACAAATAAAAATTAGAGTATGTTTAAATTTTAATCTGTATGAAAATTAACATATTAAGAACTTGTCTTTATAAATATTTTATCGTTTATCCCGATAAACTC
>JAHDBK010000619.1 GCA_020630455.1 Saprospiraceae bacterium | reverse complement strand
TTTTCTTTATATTATTCTAGTGTCTCATGTCTAAAATCTAAAATCTAAAATCCAAATACTTTTCTAAATATTAATTAATACCAATAAAATATTTCTATCTTTGCAGCCTAATTCAAAAAAAGAAAATCTATGGCTTTAAAATGTGGAATTGTCGGATTGCCTAATGTTGGAAAATCAACCCTTTTCAATGCTTTATCTTCAGGTAAGGCATTAGCGGCAAATTATCCTTTTGCAACTAAAGAACCGAATATAGGAATGATTGTCGTACCAGACGAGCGATTGGACGAATTGGCCAAACTGGTCAATCCTCAAAAAATCATACCCACCAATGTTGAGATAGTGGATATTGCAGGTTTGATAAAAGGTGCTAGTAAAGGAGAAGGCTTAGGAAACCAATTCTTAGGAAATATTAGAGAAGTAGATGCTATAGTCCACGTAGTGAGGTGTTTTGAAGATGGAAATGTAGTACATGTCGATGGTAATGTCAATCCATTAAGAGATAAAGAAACCATTGATATGGAATTGATTTTAAAAGATATAGATACAGTTGAGAAACGATTAGAGAAACTCAAAAAAGGAGCAAAAGCAGGAGAGAAGAAAGCGGTACGCCTAGTAGAAACAGGGCAAATGATATTAGACCACTTGAATAATGAAAAACCTGCTCGTTCTTTATCATTAGATGATGACCAAGTGGCTTTATTTAATGAAATGATGTTATTGACTGCTAAACCTATTATATATGTATGTAATGTAGATGAAGATTCTATAATGGAAGGTAACGAATATACCGAGAAATTTAGAGAATCCGTAAAAGATGAAGGAGCTGAAATTATTTTAATAAGTGCAGGGATAGAAGCAGACATTGCCGAATTAGATACCATAGAAGAAAGAATGGAGTTTTTAAATGATATGGGTTTATCTGAACCTGGCGTTAATAAACTGATTAAAGCATGCTATTCTATTTTGAATTTGATTACTTATTTTACCGCTGGAGAAAAAGAAGTTAGGGCTTGGACGGTGATGAGAGGAAGTACAGCCCCTCAAGCAGCAGGAGTGATTCACTCAGATTTTGAAAAGGGCTTCATTAGGGCAGAAGTGATAAAATATAATGATTATATTGATTTAGGCTCTGAGTCAGCTGTCAAAGATGCAGGTAAGTTAGGAGTAGAAGGCAAAGATTATATTGTACAAGATGGTGATATCATGCATTTTAGATTTAATGTATAAAATGTATTATGAAAAAAAACCAGCGTCAAATCATCATTACTAAAGCAGCAAAGCTTTTTAGACAAAAAGGCTACACTGCTACTACAATGAGAGATTTGGCAAAGGAAGTTGGGATGGAAGCAGCTAGTCTATACAATCATATTGCTTCCAAACAAGAGATATTAAGTATCTTAATGTTAAATATTGCACAAGAGTTTACTAAAGGAATAGATGAAATCCAATCTAATACTGAATTAAATCCCATACAACAATTAGAAGCATTAATTTCTTTGCATATTAATATTACTATAGATAATCAAGATGCATCAGCTTTATTAACTCATGAATGGCGACATTTAGAAGGCGACACTTATATTCAATTCAACCAATCAAGAAAGGCTTATGAACAAAGTTTTAAAAAAATATTAGTTGAAGGAATTGAGAATAATTATATAAAAGATGTTGACCCAGATATTGCACTATTTAGTATCCTTTCCACTATGAGATGGTTGTATGCTTGGTATAACAAAAATGCTGATGTAAATAGAACTTTTTTGCACGAACAATTTAAAAAGACACTGATTCAAGGAATTATTTTATAAAAATTATATAAAAAATAATTTTTTTTATCACA
>JAHDBK010000065.1 GCA_020630455.1 Saprospiraceae bacterium | reverse complement strand
AAACAAAATTCTTATTTCAAAAACTCAATAAATTTATGTTACAGTGTACTTAGAAAAGAATCTTGTTAAATTATATGCAAAATACTTCGATATCAATTATCAATTTGATGATAAAAAATACAAGCAATTTGATAAGAACACTCTATGCCCAAATGTAATTCAAAATATCCAAAACAATTTCAAAGATTTTGGATGGTATCATTCTATTTTGAATATGGAAGAAATATTCAAAGAAGCTGAAATTGGAACAGGGGATGCCATTGATGATTTATCTGATATAATTTATGATTTACTTGAAATTAAATGGCGGTATTATAACAATAGTGAAAATGATGCATCTTATTTCTTTAAGTTTCAATTTGAATTTCATACCCAACAACATTTAATAGATCTTCTAAATTATCTAAAAAACAAAAACAATTCCCTATAAAGTCTATTTTAATAGTCTAATATGAGGCCTATTCTATATTATTAACAATAAGTATTAAAATTTGGTCGTATATTTGTGGTGCAACATGCTATGAGTTAAACACAAAACAAAATGGCAAAGAGTTTATGGTTCTTTTATTCCTCCCTAATCATCTTGGTTGCTCTAGGTCCTAAGGGCTGTGAAGAAGAGAAAATTAACAATCAAGAGAAGATAACGAATCAAACTGAATTAGATGTAGAATTACAAACCTTATTAGAAAGACAATCTGATAAGGGTTTGAGTTATTATATTTTACCTGAATCTAGTGATTATGCTTCAATACCTCAAGACCCAAAAAATCCTATCAATTCATTTAAAGTTTTACTAGGAAAAAAATTGTTTTGCGAACCTGCCTTAGCTATTCATCCTAAAGATTCAAAAGGAAAAAATGAATATACTTGTGCTTCATGTCATATTGCTGAATCTGCCTTTGGAGCTGGCGTAGTTCAAGGAATTGGAGAAGGAGGTCAAGGATACGGACAAAGAGGAGAAAAAAGGAAAGTCAACACACATTACATTATAGACAATATTGATGTTCAACCTATTCGTACTCCTTCAATTATTAATGGGGCATATAATAGGACAGCTATTTGGAATGGCCAGTTTGGAGCAGTAGGTCCAAATGATGGAACTCAAGAACAATGGAAAGAAGGAACACCAATCGCTTTCAACCATTTAGGATTCGAAGGCTTAGAAACTCAAGCAATAGCGGGAATGGAGGTACATAGATTAGCTGTAGATGAAACATTTATTGTGAATAATTATTATAAAGAATGGTTTGACCTTGCCTTTCCAGATGTGCCTGAAGAAGAAAGATATAGTCAAATCAATGCAGGTTTGGCAATGGCTGCTTTTGAAAGAACTGTTTTAGCCAATAATGCTCCCTTCCAAAAATGGTTAAAAGGAGATGAAAGTGCCATGAGTAATTCTCAGAAAAAAGGAGCTTTACTGTTTTTTGGTAAGGCACAATGTTCCAATTGTCATAATGGACCAGCCCTTAACTCAGAAGACTTTCATGCTTTGGGGATGAATGATTTTAGCAAAAATCAAAAAAATATTATTATTAATAATGAAAAAGATTTTATAAAAGCAAAAAAAGGAAGAGGTGGTTTTACTCAAAAAGAAGAAGACTTTTATAAATTTAAAACACCACAACTATATGGCTTAAAAACGATGGGTTTTTATGGTCACGGTGCCTCTTTCTCTTCTATCCAAGAAATTATTGAATATAAAAACCAAGGTATTCCTCAAAACAAAGAAGTGAGTGCTCATCAATTGGCCAAGGAATTTAAAGCACTTCATCTTTCTAAAGAAGAAATCATGCAATTGACAGATTTTATTGAAAATGCATTATATGACGATACAATGAATCGTTTTATACCTACTTCTGTAGCTTCTGGTATGTGTTTCCCCAATAATGATAGTCAATCCGTTCAAGATATGAATTGTAAATAATTCATTTTTACAGATGTTATTGATATTCCATAAAACTATTCTTCTACTTTATTAAAGTAAATATTAGCTAATTTATTTAACATCATGTATAATAATATCATTTGAGAAGCATAAACAACCAATGCTAATCTAGGTATTAATGGAACTACCAATACTAACATACCATAGTATAGTACATTTAATATTAATAAGGATATAAATATATTTTTCTGATTATTTGTGAATTGTACTCTTTTCCTATTCATAAAAAATAAAATAAAAGTAATCAAAGCTGCTATCCACTTTAATATTGAAATCCATTTCAAATAAACAAAATTAAAATATTGGTTGTGAAAATCCCAATGAGGTTGGGTTACATCTCCTAAATTGATATCTGAATAATACCTCACTAAGTTTTTATCATTATGTTCTGCATAGTTTTTAGCTGATAAGTTATATTGGTATGGATAATAAAAAATCCTTTTAAAGTTTTGTAGAATATAGTGCTTAAAATATTTCCAAGGATGTTTTTTAATGATAATATTAGCATATTCATCATATACATCCCCACAATAAGTCCAAATATAAATATAACCTTTTTTATCTTTATTCATATTATAATAATAATAGAAAAATCTTTTTAAAGGTTTATCATTATCCCACATCAATCTTGCTTTCATGACATTATAAGTACTATAGACTGAGTCGGGTTGTTGGATAACATAATTATGAAGTGTTTTGAGTTCTTGGGTATCAAAATCATCTATAGTAATATCAGTATGAGGAATAATTGATAAGGCATTATTAGCTTTCAACCAACCAGAGAAGCCTGATGTCGTTTCATAATCGTATGCATTTTTCATATCTTTCTTAGCATCGTTAGTTAACCACATCGCTAAAATTAAAGCTACAGGAGCCAAACAAAGTCCTAACCATTTATACCTAAACACAAAGACAACAGTACTGACAATTGGGAATACAATTCCTGCATACCTTATGTATACAATCCAATACATTATGAATAAATGCAATAATAACATCAACCACCATTTCCAATCAATATCATTAGAAATCATATAAAACAACCCTGCTAACCACAACCAAGAAAGACTAATAAATACTGAGTCACTCATAATACTTGTTGTAATAAACAAAGTAGAAGGTGACAACATAAATAAAAAGCAAAAGATATAAAAAATCCAATTGTTCTTAGGTTCTATTAATTTTTTTACACTCATTATCAATATTAAGCCTGAAAAAGCCATAAACCAATATTGAGCAAATGAAATATAGGTATGTGTATCCGATATACCATGAAACATTTGTAAAACCTTTGAATATCCAAAAGGTCTGTAACCACTTACTTTATCCGTTAATGCAGATAATATATATGTTGGAGAATCTGGGTCATAATAAGGATAAGGATAAGCATAAGACATTATAAAATAAAGAACAGTAAAAATTCCTAACAGAGATAGTATTAAAACCCTATTCTGAAATATAAACCAATCCTCATAAGTACTGCTACTTATATTTTTTTTTGATGGTTTTCGTTTTTTCTTTGCCATTTTTTTGGTAGTTTTAAGAGTATGTTTAAAAATTTATCACAATGAGAATCAATAGATTGAGGTTTTGGCGAAATAAATATTTTTGAGTTTATCGGGATAAACGATGAAATATTTATAAAGACAAGTTCTTAATATGTTGATTGTCATAAAGATTAAAATTTAAACATACTCTAAATAAGGTATAATGTCTAACTAAATTAACTTTTGTTAATTGAATTGGTTATTATTTATAATAAATTTGTTATCGAATAAAAAAATAACAGTGCAAAAAGATACATTAAAGAAAGCAAAAAGGGTTTACATCCCTCCAAAGAATTTTTTAAAGATTACGAATAATCCACTTCCTTTTTTTATGAAAAAATTAAAGGAAAACGAAGGGTTTATAGATATAGGATTAGCATTGACGCATGCCTATATTACTAATAGACCCAATATAATTAGGCATGTTTTACAGAAAAATAATAAAAATTACAGAAAAACAGATGTTGTAAGAGAAGTATTAGCAAAAGATGTGGGCAAGGGATTATTAACATCTGAAGGTGATTATTGGTTGCAGCAAAGAAGAGCTATTCAACCAGGATTTCATAGAAAACGATTAGAAGCTATTTCTAAAATTATGATTAAAGAAATAAGGTCTTTTCTAGATGAGGAATTTGATAAATATGCAGACACAGAAGAAGTAATTGATATTTCAAAAGAGATGATGCATTTGGCATTTAAAATTGTCTCTAAAGCATTATTTAGTAATGGTCCTAAAGAAGAAGATTTAGAATTAATTGATAAAACTGTTTCTTCTGCTCAGGAATATATAGTGATGACTTTGAGAAGACCCTATCTAAAACCTTGGTATTGGTTGAATGGACGCTCAGCAGAGCACGAAGCTTTAAAAAATGCTTCCGATAAAGTTATTTTTGATGCTATAGATGAACGAATTGAGACAAAGGAAAGGCATGATGATTTGTTGGATATGCTTTTAGAGACTAGGTATGAAGAAACAGGAGAAGGCATGTCTCGACAACAAATCAAAGACGAAGCTCTAATTCTATATGTAGCAGGTCATGAAACAACTGCATTAGCTATGACTTGGATGTGGTATTTGTTATCTACTCATAAAGACATAGAAGATAAACTTTTACAAAGTGTAGAAGAAGTTTTAGGTAAAGATAATCCGCCAAGCTTTGCAGATACTAGAAATCTTACTTATGCCATGCAAGTGATTGAGGAAACAATGAGATTGTATCCACCAGCGTGGATGATTGATAGGCATTCTCTTGAAGAAGATGAAGTAGATGGTTTTGTAATTGAAAAAGATAAAGACATTTTGTTATCAATTTATGGTGTTCATCATCATCCTGATTATTGGGAAGAACCCGAAAAATTTGACCCAGAACGTTTTACTCCCGAAAATAAAAAGAAACAAGAGCCTTATACCTATCTTCCATTTGGTGGAGGACCAAGATTATGTATAGGGAATAACTTTGCATTAATGGAAATGCAATTTATATTGGCGGAAATGGTGAGGAGGTATCGTTTTGAACTCGTTCCGAATCAAAAAATTGAAATGAATCCTTTAATAACTTTAAGACCTCGTTATGGTTTGAAAGTTAAAGTGAAAAGGAGGTAAATGTTTTATTCTTCTTCTGTACTCCTAAGCGGTGTATCTTCTTCATAGACAAAAGGGACTGAAAATTGCTTTCCAAATACTTTTACTTTGACAATGCCATCCATTTTGGTTTTGATAGTTCCTCCTTTTATTGCTGCACTGATAACAGAGTAGGCATTTTTGAGAACATCTGTAATCGCTACCGTAGTCTCTAATGGTATGGTGAAATCAGAACGTTTAGGAACTTTGGCTTCTTGTAATTGAGCGACATCAGCAATTTTTTCGCCATCTATAAATACTTCGCATTCCATGTAAGTTACTTTGGCTTTTACTCTTCTAGGATTATGCATGACGGCATCTGCTTTGACAGTCAATTCTCCACTTCTATTTAAGGAAGTTAATTTGACATTTTTCATTTCTTTGAAATAAACATCTTTGTTGGTACCACAATTAGTAAAAAAGAAAAGAAGGGCTAAAAAATAGAAGAAGTAAATCGTTTTCATATAATTAATTATTATAAAAATTCTAAGAATTGTACAAAAATAAAAAATGCCTTGAATTTTATCTTCAAGGCATTCATATTATTTTTACTTTTAATATAAAAATTATTCCATTTTTTTAATATCTGTCAAATTCACTAAGAATCCATTGATTTTTTTATTTTTAGCAAGGCTTTTTTTATAACTTTCAGCTGTTTCTTTATCAGGTAATGGTCCTAGTAGAATTTTGTATTCAGGTGTTCCATCTTCTCCTTTTTCTACATTTACGAGGATATTCTTGAACCATTTTTTCTTTAGATTTTCAATTTCTTTGATAACATTATCCGCATCTGTTAGATTCATTATTTGAACTGCAAAGCCTTCTTTAGCAGGTCGAACTGCCTTGATTTGATATACTTCAAGTCCTTCGACAGCCTGTACTGCTGTTACAAAACCTTTTACTCCTTTTTTATCTGCATTCTTTTGATATGAAGCTGCCGCCTCTCTTGAATCAAAAGGTCCTATAATGAGTTTGTAAATAGTTTTATCACCTTCTGTTTGACGAGTCAACATGATATTGCTGAACCAATTTTCTTGAAGCTTGGCGGTTTCCTTTAATACATTATGGAAATTATTATAATTTCCTATTTGTACTCCATATCCTCCTTCTTTAGGGTCAAAAGTAGTGGTTTTATATAAATCAAAAGCCACATAATCTTCAGCTTTTAAAGGGCTGAGTTCAGTATCTTTTTTAGTATTAGGAGCCTTAGTTTTTGTACTTGTATCTGTAGATTTTACTTCTTTTTTATCATCATTATTTTCATAAGATTTAGGAACGAATTCATCACTTTTGCTATCTAATGGCTCTACATCATTAGCAACCAATAAATTTTCATCTAATTCAGAAGGATTTGGATAAGATTCTTCTTTTACAATTTCAATTTTTACTTTCGCTTTTCCTTCTTTTATTTTCAATGTTTCCGAAGCAGAACGAGAGACTTCGATTACATATCCTTTAATAAAAGGTCCTCTATCATTGATGCGTACAATTACAGAACGATTATTATCTAAGTTAGTGATTTTGACTACTGAACCAAAAGCCAATGTTTTGTGTGCGGCAGTAGGTTTGTTTTTATTATATAATTCTCCAGAAGCAGTAGGTACGCCATGAAATTCGTCTGAATAAGTAGAAGCAAAACCGTATTCTACTTTATTATGGGCATGTAAGCCTAGAGAGAATTGAAAGCAAAAAATAAGTATGATTAGTTGTTTCATAATATAAATGTTTTAGTAATATATAATTGAGTTTTGTTATTATATTTATTATTCAAATAGACGTTATTACGAAAAGTTTTTTATGAAAGATAAAATAGTATTTTTAGTTATAGTCGAGGCATTACTCGAAAAGCATAGCCTTAGCTATGGTTGAGAGGAATAACGAAGAATATCATTAAAAAGACAATTTAGCTATAATCAATTTTTCGTAATAACGTCTAATAAACATCAAAAATAAATAATTATTGTTATTTTTTATAATAATTTTAATGAATACTTATTAATTTTAATAAAACTGAATATAAATTAGTATATTTGGAATTCCAATAGTAATTTTCACTGACTAAAAAATAAATTGAATGTTATAGGTAAGGTCTATTCTTATCTATAACTTCTTTTATTAATAATTAAAAAAAATATTTGTGGAAATATTAATTGCGATATTAGGTTTTTTGATTGGAATAATCATCATGTGGTGGTGGACACGAGCCACTTTAAAAAATAGTATTAGTCAAGAAGAATTAAAAGATAAATACGTCTTAAAAGACATTAGCGTACATCTTCAAACGGAATTGGATGTACTTAAAGCAGATTTAGTCGAAAAAGAGACGGAAGTCAAACAATTATCGGCTCAAGTATCTGCCAAAGAACAAAATATTATTCATTTACAAGAAAAATTAAATTTACAAAAAGAAGAAATAGAACAATTGCACATCAAAATGGAAGACCGATTTGCTAATTTAGCAGAAAAGTTATTAGAAGAAAAAAGCAAAAAATTCAGCCATCAAAACCACGAAAAACTCCAAGAGTTATTGAGTCCTTTCAAAGAAAAAATTAAAGAATTTGAAGAGAGCATTGAAAAAAAATATAAAGAAGAAAATAAAGAAAGAATCACATTAAAAGCAGAAATCAATCAACTAGTGCAATTAAATACTCAGTTGAGTACCGATGCTAATAATTTAGTAAATGCTTTGAAAGGTGATAATAAATTTCAAGGAGATTGGGGAGAATTTCAATTAGAAGTATTACTGCAAAAGGCTGGATTACAAAAAGGAACGCATTTTTCCACCCAACAATCTTTTCTCAATGAGCAAGGAAAACAACATCGTCCCGATTTCATAATTCACCTACCAGATGATAAACATTTGATTATAGATTCCAAAGTTTCATTAAAATCTTACGAACAGTTTTTTACTTCTAATGAGCAAAAAGATAAAGAGATTGCTTTATCATTGCATATGCAGAGCATTAAAAAACACATTGCTGATTTGAGTGCAAAAAATTATCAAATGCTCTACCAAATACAAACTCCAGATTATTTATTGATGTTTATCCCAATAGAGTCCGCTTTAAATGTGGCATTGCAAAAGGATTCAAAATTATTTTTAGATGCTTTAGATAAAAATATTGTTTTAGTGAGTACTTCGACTTTATTAGCAACTATGCGTACGGTATCATTTATATGGAAACAAGAAAGACAAAAAAGAAATGTGCTAGAAATCGCTAGACAAAGTGGACTTTTATATGATAAATTTTGTTCCTTTACAGCAGATATGCAAGAAATTGGAAAACGATTAGACCAAGCACAAAAAGTATATGATAATGCAATTAGAAAATTATCTGACTCTACTAAATATGGCGATACTTTGATTGGTCGTGCCGAAAAAATTAAAAAACTAGGAGCTAAAACGAATAAATCACTACCCAAAGAATTACTTGATAACTGAACAATGATAACTGAACACTGAAAATGAGGTATTTCGCAAGGATAGCATATAAAGGCACAAATTATGTCGGTTGGCAAAGGCAGCCAAAAGGTCTTTCTGTTCAAGAGGCTATTGAAAATGCGATGTCTTTAATATTAAGAGAAAAAATTACGGTTTTGGGATGTGGGAGAACTGATGCTGGGGTACATGCTAGTGATTTCGTTTTACATTTTGATTTTGAAGGTACATTTCCCAAGTCATTTGTACATCGATTGAATAAAGTTTTACCTGATGATATTGTTTTTTATGGAATAAAAGAAGTAAAAGATGATGCACATGCTCGTTTTGATGCTATTAATAGAAATTATGAATATCATATCGTTTTTAGAAAGAACCCATTCCAAAAAGAAACCCTTTATTTTTATCCTTTTACCCAAATGCCCGACTTTGATAAATTACAAGAAACGGCCCAATTATTATTAAAATATAATGAATTCACTCCTTTTTGCAAAACCCATTCAGATGCCAAAACGATGTTGTGCGACTTAAGGCATTCTAAATGGAAAAAAGTGGACGATTATTATTGGGTATACGAAGTGAGTTCTAACCGATTTCTTAGAGGAATGATACGATTAATCGTAGGAGCTTGTTTGAATGTCGCTACGGAAAAAATTAAACTAGAAGATGTAAAAGAGGCGATGGATAATCAATCTATTTTGAAAAAAAGTACTTCTGCTCCTGCTGAGGGATTGTATTTGTCAAAAGTTGAGTATGATTATTTTTAATAGGAAAGTTTTTTAATACAATTCTCTCTGATTTGCCAAATTTCTTTAAAACTATTTTGAATGTTATTGTCTTTTATCCAATTTTTCATATAATTTTTATGAAAATCAATTTTGTATTGAATGACTTGTTCTGGGAGAATGCTTTCTTCATATAAAATATCATTTTCAAGTAATGAAATATCTGCATCTTGATGAGTGTAGTCTTTCCTTTTATTATGAATCGTAAGATAACAATGTGCTTCTGGTATATATTTTAAATGATTTTTAGTCAATTCATTTTTAATCTTAGGGGTGTTGATATGGTTCATTTTATAAATACCCAATTTTAAATCTACATGGTGAAGTTCATTAAAAATAGCGATATCTTTTAAAAATGCATGTTTAGAGCTGCAAGTACCTTTGTTTTCTTTAATGACTAATGAAAAATCAATTCTATTAGAATTTCTACCATAAGGAATTTGAGATACATAGTCAGTCAATTGCTCCCAAGTATGTATATTCTTACTTAAAAGAATATTTTTTATATTATTATGAAATAAAATATTCAATTTATAAAGAAATTTTGTTATTAATATTGTAAAATACTCAATACTCAATACTCAATACTCAATACTAATCTAGTATGTTATTTCAGGAATGTATTTATAAATAAAATCCTTCGCTTCACTTAAAGCCTTTTGAGCTTCAGGTAAGAAAAACTGGCGATTGAATTGCCAAACGTGAGGAAGACCTTCATATTCCCAAAATTCACATTCAACATCAAAGGCTTCTAATCTAGCGGCTAAATTTCTAGAGTCATCCCGAAGCGTTTCAATCGAACCTACATGAATGATAGTAGGAGGAAATCCAGAAATATCAGCATAAAGTGGATTAACAATTGAGGAATCAGGCTTATATGGTTCTTGAATATAGTGAGGGATAATAGATTTTATGATTTTAGGAACGACAAATGTGTCTTTATCTTCATTTTCTTTAATACTTCTACTTGAACAAGTCAAGTCTAAAAAAGGAGACATTAATGCGGCACAAGCGGGCATTTTCATATTCAATTCTTGCATAGCTAATAATGCTTGAACGATAATACCACCACCAGCAGAATCTCCTACAAAAGCAATTCGTTCATGAGGATATTCTTTCATTAATTCTCCGTATACTTTAATTAAATCATCTCTTCCAGCAGGGAAAGGATGTTCAGGGGCTAATCTATAATTAAAAATAACAGCAGGAATTCCCGTTTCATGGACTACCCAAGCAGCTAAAGAACGATGAGTGTTAATACTGCCCATAAAAAAACCGCCACCATGAGCAAATAAGATGATACAATCTTCTCTTTTTAATTCATTAGGAGTAATGATTTCTGCTTCTATTCCTTTCAAGGTAATTGGACTAACACTTACCGTCCAAGGCGTAATAAATGTTCTTGTAAATAATTCGTCTAAGCTGCGGCGTAAGTTTTTCAAATCAATATCCTCGTCTTTTTCAACCACTCGCCGACCATACATCATAACGAATTTGATAATGTCATTTTGCAAACTCATTTTCCTTACTTTTTAAAGCCAATTCCTTTGGTTTCTTTTTTTAATGAATTATCTAAATTCGCCATTCTCAAAGCAGTAACGGCTGCTTCCACTCCTTTGTTTCCATATTTTCCCCCAGCTCTGTCTTTTGCTTGTTGCTCGTCATTAGGAGTGAGTACTCCAAAAATATGAGGCACATTTGTCATTATGCTTAGGCTGATTAAGCCTTGAGCTACAGATTGATTGATGTATTCATTATGAGAAGTTTCTCCTTTGATGACACATCCAATACAAATCATGGCGTTTACTTTTTCGTGGCTGAAAAGAGTCCTAGCTCCTGCTGGCAACTCAAAAGTACCTGGTACTTGCAATGTGAATATATTATCCTCTTCTGCTCCGTGCTTGATGAGGGTATCATAACAGCCTTCATATAAAGCATGGGTAATTTCTTTGTTCCAATCTGATACAATAATACCGAATTTTAATTCCTTAGCATCAGGTATATTATTTTCGTCGTATTCAGATAAATTTTTTAAAGCACTGCTCATTTTTAGTATTGAGTATTGAGTAATTAGTATTGAGTACTATTTTTTAATATATTTAAACCTTCAAATGATAAAGAATTTTCTTTATTAATGATGGCTTAAAAGTCTAATGTCTATTTTTTATTACCTTATATTCTATCAATTAAATATTGGCTAATATAATCTTTTACACCTTCTTCTAAACTATAAAAGGTGTAGCCATCTTCTAAACAATTTAAAGTTTTTTGCATATTTGCCTCCGTAAAGTACTGATATTTAT
>JAHDBK010000064.1 GCA_020630455.1 Saprospiraceae bacterium | reverse complement strand
AAAGTACGTACTAAACAAATATGTAATTTGTGTAATTACTTTGTTGTGTTATAATGAAAATTAAAAATGTGATAAATAGTTGTTAGAGTGTATTGAGGTTAGGGAACGTAGTTTAAGTTGCGTGAAAGTAAGTTTGTTTAATTTTAGAATTATTAACAATAATCAAATATACTATTATTTGTACATATATTATTTTTGTGTAAAAAATATTGTGACAGGGTTAATAGATGTTATTGCTGAATATTAGTTTTCATAAAGATTAAAATTTAAATATACTGTAACATAAATTTATTGAGTTTTTGAAATAAGAATTTTATTTTGAATCAATGAACGCCCGCAGCCTAATAGCCTTAGCTATTAAGGCGAGGACGTGAAGCAGAGTCAAAACAAAAGGCTCTTTCAAAATACAATTTTATTTATGTTACAGTGTATTAAGGTTTAAAATGTCTGATAATCTTTTGACATTACTTAAAGATGCCTTTAATGTATTTTTATTTGAATTGGTAATACAAAAAAAGAGTGCTCTTAACTGAACACTCTTTAAGTATGAACTAGGATTTGACAAACAACCGTGTTAATTATAGAAGCTTACTTCTCCACTTGCAACATCATACATAGCTCCTATTATTTTTATATCTCCATCATCTAACATCTCTTTGAGAACAGGACTGCTTTTTTTGATATTTTCAATAGTAAGTTCTACGTTCTTTTTAGATACTTTGTTTACAAAGTCAATATTTTTAGAACTGCGATCTTCTCCATCTGCTGTTTTTATAGCTTGTACAGCAGGTGCGATTTTGTCTAACATTTGTGTTAGATTTCCTAATTTGGCATGGTCACAAGCTCCTTTTACTGCACCGCAAGATGTATGCCCCATTACTACTATAACTTTAGAGCCTGCAAGTTTACACGCAAATTCTAGACTTCCTAATATGTCCTCATTTACAAAATTACCTGCTATTCTTGCATTAAATATATCACCAATCCCCTGGTCAAAAACAATTTCTGTTGGAATACGGGAATCAATACAGCTTACGATGGCAGCAAAAGGATATTGTCCTTTTGAGGTTTGTTGTATTTGAGATTGATAATCTCTTGATATAAAATTATTTTTTACAAATCTTTCATTACCTTTCTTTAACAATTCAACTGCTAAAGCAGGGCTGATTTCAGATTGTGATTTTGCATTTTGGGTAATGCTATTTAAATTTAATGTATCCATGATTTATTTTTTATTAATTATTGGTAATTTAAACTGTTGTATCTTGTTTAAGCATGTTGTTTTTTATCGCATGCTCAATTTCTTTAACTTGATTGCTAACGCCTTGTTTCTTTCTATCAATAACTTCAACATCAATATCCCTATATTGAGCATTCGTTTGGAATTCTTCTATAATTTCAATAACATCATAATCAATGTTAATAGATTTAGAAGCATCAATAACTACTTTAGAACCATCAGGAATCTGAGTTAATGTTCTTTGGATGCTGGCTTTATTGATAAATGTTACATCTTCAGCTAATTCCAAATTAATAACTCCATCTTTTAAATGCTTGTCTTTTTCAAATAAAAATGGTTTTTTGTAATTATTATATAAAACAAAGAATATTGCAACTAATAGTCCTAAACCAATACCCATTAACAAATCAGTTAAAACAATTCCAATAATTGTAACCATAAAAGGAATGAAATGAGCCTTTCCATGTGCATACATTTCTTTAAAGAATGAAGGTTTTGCCAATTTATAACCCACCATTAATAATATTGCAGCTAAACTAGCTAGTGGAATTAAGTTCAATACAAAAGGTATTGCCATAGCAGAAAATAATAATATAAAACCATGAAGTATTGCAGACATTTTAGTACGACCACCAGATTGAATATTCGTAGAACTTCTTACAATAACTTGAGTAATAGGCAAACCACCAATCAAGCCAGAAACTATATTACCTACTCCTTGTGCTTTTAATTCTTGATTGGCAGGAGTAACTCTTTTTAATGGGTCTAATTTATCAGTCGCTTCTAAACAAAGTAATGTTTCCAAACTAGCGACAATGGCCAAAGTAACAGCTGTTATCCAAACATTATAATTGAAGATTTGACTGAAATCAGGGAAAGTGAAAAGATTAAAGAATCCCCAAAACCCATCTGCAACAGGTATTTTTACCATTTGGTCAGCATTTAATGCTAAATCTGGTGAATTTTGGAATAAAATGTTGAATAAAATACCAATACTAACCACAATTAATGGTCCTTGTACAATTTGGAAAAGTCTAATTTTTTTCATGAATTTTTGTTCCCATAATATTAGTATAACCATAGAAACTGCGGTGATGATAATCGCTCCTAAACTCAATGCATCAAACATATAGTACAATTCTGAAAATGTATTGTGACCATCCATTTGCATAAATGTTAGGTCTCCTTCATAATCTTTGTCATAGCCAAAAGCATGAGGGATTTGTTTAAGGATAATAATGATACCAATTCCTGATAGCATCCCTTTAATAACCGAAGAAGGAAAATAATAACCAATAATACCCGCCTTTAAAAAACCTAAAGTTAATTGAACAATTCCACCTAATACTACTGCTAGTAAAAAGATATCAAAAGCTCCTAACTCATTAATGGCGGATAATACAATAACTGCTAAACCTGCAGCAGGTCCACTTACTCCTAATTGAGAGCCACTAAGAGCTCCGACTACGACACCTCCTACAATTCCTGCAATAATCCCAGAAAATAAGGGGGCACCTGAAGCTAATGCTATTCCCAAACAAAGGGGAACGGCTACTAGGAATACTACAATTGATGCAGGTATGTCATTTTTTAAATTACCAAAAATATTATTGGTGTTGGTGTTATCCATGTCAAAAGTACTTTAATTATTTATAATAGTTATAATCCGATGGCAAATATATAAACTATATTTTATAATAGCAATACTATTATTATAAAAAGTAAAAATATTTTTAATGAAAGTTTTTTAAATTTGTTTATATTTACATTAATAAATTTCTTTTTTAGTATGATTATTTAGGAATAATAAAGAAATTTCTTTATTATTCCTAAATGTATTCATTTTAATTTTTATTTGAAAAACAACATACAGAACGAATTAATTAGAAACCAAATTGAATTTTAAATGGCTATAGAGATAAAAATATCCCTAAATGAGAAGTTATATTTGAGAAATCCACAGGAAACTAACTTGGGGAAAAAGATAATTCAGTACAGTATTATCATGATTGATGAGATAGGGTTTGAGTCTTTTACCTTTAAAAAGTTAGCAAATAGAATTGAATCAACAGAGGCATCAGTTTACAGGTATTTTGAAAATAAGCATATATTATTAGTATATTTAGTTTCATGGTATTGGGAATGGGTGTCTTATTTGATTGATATTAATACTTTGAATATAAAAGATGATAAAGAAAAATTAAAAATCATTATTCATACTATCATTTTTGCATCAAAAGAAAATCCTTCTATAGAATATGTAAATGAAAGTGTTTTACACAGAATTATCATTACAGAAGGGAGTAAGGCCTATCATACCAAAGAAGTTGATAATGATAATCAAGATGGATTCTTTTTAAATTATAAAATATTATGTGAAAAAATAGCTCTAATTATCCAAGGAGTTCATGCTGAGTTTCCTTATCCTCATAGCCTAGCAAGCAATTTATTTGAAATGACCAATAATCAAATATATTTTGCATTACACTTGCCTAGATTGACAGATGTTAAAGTCAAGAATGAAGATTTTACAGAAGTAGAAAAAATGATGTTGTATTTTGCATTTTCAACATTACAATGTTATGATTATTTAGAGGATGTTTGATTTTGAATCATATATAAAACACCTAATTCTTCATCAAAATCAATCTCTTTGATTAATTGCATCCCAATTTTTTCCATAACTCGAATAGATGCGATATTTCTTTTGTCTGCTTGTGCAATGATTTCTTTTAAATTCAAAGTGTTGAACCCATAATCAATACAAGCCAAAGATGCTTCGGTAGCATAGCCCTTATTCCAATGTTTTTTGACTAATCTATATCCTAAATCTACTGCTTCTGTATCAGGGTGGTATTTGAGTCCACACCAACCAATAAATTCATCATTTTCCTTTAAAAATATATACCATCTACCCATTCCATAATCTTGATAGGCTGTATAATTACTAAGAAATTGACGGGCTTCTTCAACACTTTCAAAGGGAGGGTCTCCTGTATATTGTACGACTTCAGGGTCTTTATTTAAAAGGTATGCGAATGCAGCATCGTCTGGAGTACTTTCTCTTAGGTACAATCGTTGAGTTTGAATAATAAATGAAGACATTATTGATAGAATTTATTGTTTTTATCTTCGCTTATGTTTTTTATTTTTTCTAGACCAATAGGCCACATTTTTAAAAAGTATTCAACATGTATGTCCAAGGAATCTGTATCAATTTGTAAATGCGTTTTTTCTCCTATGCTAGTAAAAGTATAGTTTTCAAGTCCTCCCTTGAATTCCTTGACTTCTTTTCCATCAAAGATATCTTTGTTTTCATTAATCGTTCCTATATATTCTAAGCTCAGGAATTGGTTGGGAATGTTTTCCTTGACATTACAAATCATTCCACAAATATTATTGTTTTCTTCGGTAGAAAGAAAACGCATTAAACTATCTTTTTCCCAATTTCCTTTTAGGCGAGAGGTAGGACTAAATGGGGCTGTCCATTCTTCAAAGTATTGGGCATCAATAATACTATTATACACAACATTACAAGGGGCATTTATTGTGATTTCAAATTGTAATTTTTTCATAATTTTAATTTGAAGAACGACTGTTTTCGTTATTGAGGGACTTCTTATTTCTTTCTATTAAATCAAAATTAATTAAAATAGCTAAATTGATAAAGAAAAAAGAACCAATTTTATCCGTTTCAACCATATCATTAATAATTAGAAAAGCATCAATGATAATTTGACAAATTAAAACGCCCATAATCATGTGTTTTCGGGTAGGAGAGGAACATTCATGATATACTTTCTCTCCATATATTAAAACAAAAAAAGTGAAAAATATGAAAATTAATGCTCCAGGGATACCTTGGTCGGTAAGCATCATTAAATAATAGCAATGAATACCTGAGCGTTCTGGATTATCACTTACATAGGTTTCGAATGAGGTAACGGTGTATTTTTTATAAAAATTATAAAAATTTCCAGGACCATGACCCGTCCAAATGTCTTTTTTTGACATGTGATAGCCTGCCACCCAACGATAAACTCTTTCCATAGTGGATACATCTTGACCTTTTGCGGTTGCAGATACTAAATTATCAAAGTTTTTATGACTAACCGCTTTTTCAAAATCAGGGGCATAATCTAAATATTTATTATGATTTAAAATATGGTAAGTTCCAAACACCAATAATATACTAGCGGCTAATAATACCCATTTTACCAATTTCCATCGAATGACAAAATAAGCACCAAATGCAATTGCAAGTGCTATGTAGGCTGTTCTTGTATATGAAAAATATACAACCGCTAAAAAGAAAAATACATTGAATATTAAAAACCATTTTATTATTGACCTCCAATTATACCAAGTAGTAGCCACTATTATAAAAGGAATGAAAACAGCTGTAATTGCAGCATAGACAACATGATTTCTAAAAAATGGCATCATCACACTATTCACATCTGCAAATGAAAAACCAATCATGGCATGCTTTAACATTGTAAAACATAATACAAGGAAAAAAGGAATGAAGATTAACCAAAACATTATTTTGAAGTCTTTTTCTTTTTTTAATATGCCTCCTGCCAAAAAGAAAAAGACGATGATATACCATATTTTAGCTAATAAAAATTTAAGAGAAACGATAAATAATTGAGAAAATACAGTTGTGAAAATAATCCAAATTAGATGGATTAAAATAATTAATGTAATAGGATGACTTAAAAACTTCTTATCAATTGATTTCCCATTTCCAAGAGTATAAATTAAGTAAACTATCATCAAGCCTACAATCAATGGTTCAGTAGGTAAATCAGTCATTAAAGAGCTTGAAAAATAAAATTCAGTGGAAAGCGGAATACTAATTAATAATAAATAAAAAACTTTTCTAAAATCTAATACAGTTTGATATACTAAAAGTATTGCAAAAGGTAAAAATAATAACAAAAATTCGTTATAAATAATACTTAAAAACCCCATTGATACTAAAGTAAATATAAAAATCATATAGGTGATTAAAGCAGTATTTGAAATACTGCTATTTTGTATACCTATCCATTTTCTTATATTTCCTAGGGATTTGTCCATAGTTTATTTAGCATTCACTATTTCTTTCCAATCAATATCTCTATTGTATTCAATTAATAAAACACTAATAATGCTAAAGAAAAATGCTAAAAACGTTGCACCTACAACCAATAATGTACGTTTTGGACGAGATTTTATAACAGGAATTTCTGCAATATCTTGAACGAAAATAGCGGGTTTGCTAACCGACACCGCTGATTTGTACCTTTCATATTTAGATTTATCTTCTCCTAATTCTTCCATTAGTACTAGTTCAACTTGAGAGAGTTGATCTACTTGGCTGATAGCTTTACTTAGGTTTTCTCCATTTTTATGGGTAAGGGCATTTAATTTATTTTCATTGGTTTCAATCCTTGCTGAGATTACCCGAATGGAATCTTTTCTTCCTATATTCTTGTATTTAGCTAGAGCTACTTTGTCTGCAGCAATATTGCCTTCTAATAGTGGAATGTTTTCAGCTAAAAATTCTTTTTGTGTCTTGGCATCGAATATATTATACTTTTGTCGTAATACCGATAAGCTATCTGAAATATTAGACAATGCCATTTCTTTTTGTTTGATTTGTTGTTCGTAAGAAGAAATAATATTTTTTTGTGTTTCTTGTATTAAGTTTCGAGCTAATTCATCTATTTTATCTCTAGCTGCATTGGTCATTTTAGCACTTAATTCTCTGTCTTTATCTTCTATTTTTAATTCTATTGCATCTCTTTCGTTTTTTTCAATATCAAAATGTTTTGAAAATTTTAAAGCTACTAAATAAGGTGCTTTTATATTTTCAGGATTAATATCGTAATGTTCATATAAATTAAAAGTATTGACCATAAAATCAGTTAGTTCTTTGGAATTGGCACATTGTAAAATACGGTCTATATCTTCGCTTTCACCATAAAATTCTAAATCCTTAGAAGATTCTCCAAATATGGCTGCGGGAGATTGTAAAGATGGTGAAGCAGCATAAAAAACGGTGACTCCTTTATAATATACAGGTATAATTAAAGAGATAATAGCCGTTAGTAATGCAATAGCTATACAAGTGATTATGATGGGTTTTTTCCACTTAAAAATGATTTTTAAAACATCAAGTAAATGTTCGCGGCTTAATTCCATATTTTTCGTTTATTAGATGTTTAATAAAGAAATCTCTTTATTATTTAATATTTATTCAACTGATTTTTTATAATAATATTGAAAATAATGTATTTTTTAACAATGAGAAATTTATCGTTGCCACCTCCCTAATATTCGGTCGAGATAGGATTGGAGCAGTGCTCCATCTATACCATCTCTATCCCTTTGTCGTTCTAAGGCCCTATACTCACCATTTTCTTTTTTTAATTCAAAATATATAGGAAACCTAAATTCTTCTGGTACTTTGGCTACATTATCTAATGCTCCCCAACGAGTATCAGCAAATTTGAGTTGGTTGTTTAATGTATCTTTTTCAATAATGAAATAACCTCCTGTAAATCTGCGGAGTATTCTAACATGCTCATCATCCTCATGTCCAGCTAATAAATCATGATTTTTAGCTATTTTAATAAAGTTTTGAACCTTAGGTTCTGGGTCGAAAAATGAATAGGAACCAATTAAAAAATGTGTTTTAGTTTCTATTGTAGTAGACCATAAAGCAATATTGAAAAAACCAGGAGTAGTCATCATTCTTTCATAAGCAATATTTTCATTTTTTAATTGATGTTTTACTATTGTATTGGCTTGACTTTTTACAAAAAAGGATAGGGCTAGATAAAAAGTACTAATCCCCAAACCCAAGTAATTCATTCTTGCTCGCCATTTATTTTTTCTATTAATAAAAATAGTAATTATCAAACATGTTAAAAAAGGAATAGTATAAAATGGATCAGCTACAGCTATATTATTAGTACTAGCTCTATAATCAGAAAATGGTTGAAAAATCTGAGTCCCATAAGTAGTGCAGACATCTAACATCATATGGGTAATAAAAGCTCCAAAAAATAAGACATACCACTCCTTGAAAGATACATCAAATTCAATAGCATCAGATTCTATATACTTGTATATTGTAAAACTAAATAAACTAAAAATGACTATGCTAGTCAGTATGAATAAATAGGACTGAGCTATGATAGAACCATAAACCATAAACATCAAAGGCAAACCTACTAGTATACCATACAAAATACCAAAAGATAAACGAAATTTTTTATTTTTTTGACGATTGTCTTGGTATAAGTATTCTGTGATTTTAGCGAATAATAGCGGAGCAACTAAAGAAAAAAAGATACTATGAGTAATCCCTCTATGAAAATTAAAGGCATTCATATCATCTAAAAATAGGTTAGAAATAATATCTAAATCTGGAATTGTACCACCAATTGCTCCAATCAAAATGGCTCTATTACCTATTTTTTTGCCTAAAACGGCTTCTCCTACTGCTGCTCCTAATACCGCTTGGGATATTGAGTCCATAAAGTACTTTTTTATTGAATGCACAAAGGTACATCTTTATTGCAGAATTTTGAAAAGTTAATTATTATAAAAAATCTAAAAAAATACATACCTTTGAAACTATTCATATATTATAGACTTTATATAAATAATTCTTATGAATTTTAATTAAAATTAAATCAATATGACTTTTAAAGATTTCGATTATGTTCGTCCTAATATGGAGGAAATGACTATTCAAATGCAATTCTTATTAGATAAATTTAATAATGCACAATCAGCCAAAGAACAATGCGATATTATAGAAGATATTGAAGAGTTAAGAAGTGAATTTGATACGATGTATAACATCTGTACAATCCGCCATACTATTAATACTAAAGACGAATTCTACGAAAAGGAAGATGAGTATTTTAATAATAATTCCCCTAAATATCAAGAATTAGTTACTCAATATTATAAAGCTCTTTTAACCTCTCCTTATAGAGAGGGTATAGCAAAAGATAAAGGAAATTTGTTATTAAATATTGCAAAGCTCAGTACTAAAACATTTAAACCTGAAATACTTGAAGACTTACAACTAGAAAATAAATTGCGTTCTGATTATACCAAACTCAAAGCGAAAGCTAAGCTAAAGCTAAGAGGAGAAGAATATAATCTATCTTCAATTGTCAAATTCTATGAAAGTGAAGACAGGGAGCTTAGAAGAGAAGCTGTTGGGGTGTATTATAATTTCTTTAATGATAATATGGACGAATTTGACCGCATTTATGATGAATTGGTCAAGGTAAGAACTAGAATTGCTAAAAAATTAGGCTATGATAATTTTGTAGAATTAGGTTATGCGCGTATGTTGCGTTCAGATTATAATGCAACTGATGTAGCTAACTACAGAAAACAGATTTTAGAACATATTGTTCCTATTGCCACTGAATTAAGAGATCGCCAACGCCAACGTTTAGGATTGGATACATTATATTTTTATGATGAAAGTTTTTCATTTAAAACAGGTAATCCTGCTCCTAAGGGCAATCCTGATTGGATTGTTAATCATGCCAAAACAATGTATAAAGAATTGTCTAGTGAAACTCACGAGTTCTTTACCCATATGAATGAAAATGGCTTGATGGATTTAGTATCCAAAGATGGTAAGGCAACAGGTGGTTATTGTACATTCATCAAAAAATATAAATCTCCGTTCATTTTTTCTAATTTTAATGGGACAAGTTATGATATTGATGTATTGACTCATGAAGCAGGACACGCTTTTCAAGTATATGAATCTAGAAATGCAGATGTGATGGAATATCATTGGCCAACTTATGAAGCTTGTGAAATTCATTCCATGAGTATGGAATTCTTTACTTGGCCTTGGATGCATTTGTTTTTTGAAGAAGATGTAGAAAAGTATAAGTTTTCGCATTTAGCATCTAGCATCTTATTTTTACCTTATGGAGTTGCTGTTGATGAATTCCAACATCATATTTATGAAAATCCTGACTTAACACCTGCACAAAGAAGAAAAGCTTGGTCAGATATAGAAAAGAAATATTTACCTCATAGAAATTATGCAGATAATGAATATTTAAATAATGGTGGTTTTTGGCAGAGACAAAGCCATATATTTGAAATGCCTTTTTATTATATTGATTATACTTTAGCACAAGTTTGTGCATTTCAATTCTGGAAAAGAGATAGAGAAGACCACGAGGATGCTTGGAACGATTACGTGAAATTATGCCAAGTAGGAGGAAGCCAATCATTTTTGGATTTGGTGAAATATGCAAATCTACGTTCTCCTTTTGAGGATGGTTGTGTGGCTTCAGTAGTAGGTGTTATCAAAGATTACCTAGACAATGTAGACGATTCTAAATGGTAATTCGAGCATTCTAATTTAAATAAAAACAATCATGACTTTTAATGAATATTTATATGCTCGTCCTAATATGGATGATTTAGAACGGGATTTTAAAAAATTAGTTAATCAATTTCATTCAGCTTCTACTTCTAATAAACAGCTCCTTATAATAAGTGAGATAGAACAACTTCGTGGTGAATATGATTCTATGTTTAATATTTGTATGATTAGACATAATATCAATAGCAAGGATGAGTTTTATGAAAAAGAATACGAATTTTTCAATTTAAATAATCCTAAATACCAAGAGTTAGTCACTACATATCATCAAGCATTGTTGAATTCTCAATTTAAAGATGATTTGATAAAAGATAAAGGAATTTTGTTATTTGACCTTGCTGAAATTAGCCAAAAAACCTTTAAGCCCGAAATTCTTGAAGATTTACAATTAGAAAATCAATTGTGTAGTGAGTATAATAAAATTAAAGCTCAGGCTAAAATTGAATTGAGAGGTGAGGAGTATAATTTATCTACAATCTCTAAATTATTTGAAAGTCCAGATAGAAATATAAGAAAAGAATCTGTAAATGCATTCTATAATTTCTTCGCAGAAAGAGTGGATGAATTTGATGATATTTTTGATCGATTAGTTAAAGTTAGAACTAGAATAGCTCATAAATTAGGATATGAAAACTTTGTTGACTTGGGCTATGCACGCATGTCAAGGACGGATTATAATCAAAATGATGTTGCTCAATTCAGGAAACAAATATTAGAACATGTTAGTCCATTTATTTCCAAATTAAAGGAAAGACAAAGGAAGAGATTAGGATTAGATACTTTGTATTTTTATGATGAAATATTTGACTATAATTCAGGTAATCCCATGCCTAAAGGCAATCCCGATTGGATAGTCAATCATGCTAAAACCATGTATAAAGAATTGTCTCCTGAAACGCATGAATTTTTCACTTACATGAATGATAATAATCTGATGGATTTAGTGGCAAAAGATGGCAAATCAATGGGAGGTTATTGTACTTTTATTAAAAAATATAAATCTCCTTTTATTTTTTCTAATTTTAATGG
>JAHDBK010000063.1 GCA_020630455.1 Saprospiraceae bacterium | reverse complement strand
TACATACATTTAATATTGATTTACCGGATATGGGACTTACATGTTCTCCGATTGACTCTGTTCAAGAGTGTAGTTCTTTAGCAGATAATCAAGCAGTAGCTGATGGTTGGAATGTAAATAATATTGCAATCTTAGAGGCTTGTGCAGATCATCCATGTGCAAATGTAATGGTGACAAGTGATTATGATTATGCTAATTTAGTTACTACTGATGGAGAAACAGGAATTTTATCTGTAAACTATACAATTGCTGATGATTGTGGAAATGACACAACAGTAGTTGCTACATTTACAATAGTTGATAATAATCCTCCAAATCCAATATGTCAAGATACCACAATTTATCTTGATGCTACGGGAAGTGTGAGTATTACTGCAGATGATATTGATAATGGTTCTAATGATGATTGTGGTGATGTTACTTTAGCAATTGATATTACTGACTTTGATTGTACAACATTAGGTGCTAATACTGTAACATTAACAGTTACAGACGAAAATTCTAATTCTGAAACTTGTACAGCTACGGTAACAGTATTAGATACCATAGCACCAATAGCTATTTGTCAAGATACTGTTGTACAATTAGATGCAAGTGGTACAGTTACAATTGATGAAACATTTATAAATAATGGTAGTACAGATAATTGTTCTATTGTTTCTTATGATGTTACACCTAATATGTTCGATTGTACAATGGTTGGTGCTAATACAGTGATTTTAACAGTTACTGATCAAAGTGGAAATGTGTCTACTTGTTCTGCAACAGTAACAGTTGAAGACAATGTTGCTCCTACAGCTAATTGTCAAGATATACCAGTGTTCTTGGATGAAAACGGAATGGTAACTATTGACCCCGCAGATGTTGATGCTGGAGGTTCATTCAACTGTGCTATTCAAAGTATAAGTTTAGATAGTACTCAATTTGATTGTACTGAAGTAGGTCCAAATACAGTAACATTAACTGTTGTTGATATTAATGGTAATACAAGTACTTGTACTTCAACAGTAACAGTATTAGATACCATTGCACCTATAGCAGTTTGTCAAGATTTTGTAGTTGAATTAGAAAGCAATACAGGTACTGTAACAATTACTCCAGAAGATATTGATAATGGTTCTTCTGATAATTGTGGAATATTGTCAATGGATGTTTCGCCAAATACATTTGATTGTACTCAAGTAGGTGATAATACGGTAACATTAACGGTAACAGATGTTAATGGAAATGTATCTACTTGTACAGCGACAGTGACGATTCCGCAGGTTCCTGTAGGATTTAAACGATGATGAAGTAAATAATCAATCTTGTTATATAAAAACGGTATTTAGGATTTTTCTAAGTACCGTTTTTTTATAAAAATGTTTAGAAATCTATCATAATGTGAATAAATACTAATGTTAATCTATAATTGGAATATTTATTTTCATAAAGATTAAAATTTAAACATGCTCTTAAAACTTCATTTTTGAATAATAATTAAATAGCTTTGTAAAAAAATAAATATGCTATTTGGAATTGGAAATAAAATCAGATTTAAATATACAGGTACTCAAGGTAAGGTATTACAAGTACTCAAAGATGGTATGTTGATTATTCAATTAGAAGGAGGAGAAGAAATTCCTGCTTCACCTGAACATATAGAAAGATTAGATACATTTTTAGACTCTTCTTCGGTTAAAGCTAAATTAATCATTAATAATAAAAAAGAAAATAATATTTCTTATCAAAAGCCTCAAAAACAATTTCACTTATTAAAATCACAAGGAATTCTATTGGCATTTGAGCCTGTAAAAAAAGAACAAGGCACTGTTTATTTTTATCATTTATACTTATTGAATGATACATTGTATCAAAGTTTGTATGATATTCATATTATTATTAAAAATAAAATAATAAAAAAAATAGACGGTAAAATAGAACCTCAATCTATATTGAAAATAATGGATTTTAATGCAGATTACCTTAGTGATAACCCAAATTTTAAAGTCTCGTGTAGACAAGTCAGTACAGAAGGAATGACCTCTTGGTTGAAAAAAGATATTAAAATTAAACCCAAATCATTCTTTAATAAATTAAAAGAAGCACCATTGATACACAAAAAATCTTATGTATTTCAATTATTTGAACCATTCGAAGAAAAAGAAAAAAAGGAATCTTTAAAAAGATATACTCAAAAACGGAATGTCATAACAAGTCCTAAAAATGAGAATTATCAAGAATATTCACATGTAGACATCAAAAAATATGCTGAATTTCCAATCGAAAAAGATTTACATATTGAGTCACTTGTTTCAGATGCTTCAAAATTGAAAGAAAATGAAATTCTGAATGTACAATTAAAAGCTTTAGATGAGTATTTAAATAAAGCTATTCAGTTAGGGGTACAAAAAGTTTTCATTATACATGGAATAGGAAAAGGCATTTTGAAAAATAAAGTTGCACAACAATTGACGAATAACCCATTTGTAAAATCATTTAAAAATGAGCATCATCCCAAATATGGAGGAGGAGCAACTGAAATAATTTTCAAATAAATAAAGACAAAGTAAAACTTATCTATTTTTTGAATAAAAAATAATATTTTTGTAAATAAACAAATAATCATGTTTAAAATTAGAAATTTAGTAACATTAGGAATTTTATTGGTATTAGGAATTTTGGTGTATAACAGATTCTTAGGAACGCCTGAAGAACAACAGCAAGCCAAAACTACATTCCAAACAATTGGGAAAGCTGCTAAAGAAGTAGGTAGTGCAGTTGGTGGTCTTCTAAAATCAGAAAAAGAAAAATTTGACGAAGGTAAATACGATAAAGCAATGGATCAAATCAGTGGTTTATTCCAAAACCTTAAAAGCAAAGTTGATGATGTTTCAGAAAATAGCCAAGAATTAATGGATAATATTAATCAGTTTAATGAACAAAAACAGGCTATTGAAGACAAAATCGCAGAATTTAAAGGCACAGAATTAAGTGATGAAGAATCTATTAATGCCAATGAAGAAATCAAAGGCGAACTAGGTAAACTCAAAGGTATAATTGATGTCCTAGAAAAAGAACTAGAAAGTAAAGAAAGAAAGTAGTTCCTCAATGAAAAACCATAGCTTTATAATGTATCTATATTTAATACTGGCAATATTAGGAATAGTATTACCTTGGTATTATAATATCCAATACATTATGGATGGAAATACACTAACATTCCAAGCGATGTGGAAGCATGGAATGGCGACTTCTTTGTCCTCTTCTCTCACTGTAGACTTATTAATAGGTGTTACAGCTTTTGAAATCTTTATGATAGCAGAAGCAATTAGATTAAAAATGAAATGGTATGGCATTTATATCGTTTTTACCTTTCTAATTGCTTTTGCCTTTGCTTGTCCCTTTTTCTTGTATATGAGAGAGCGGAAGATAAAAAATCAAAAATTATATTAAACAATACCGCTTACCAGGCAAACTCTTTATTACACCATTAAACTCTAATTCTAAAAGAATAGTAGCGATACGACTTTGAGACAACTGACTTAGGTGTACCAAAGTATCTATGTCTTCGCTTTCTTTATTGCTTAAATAATTGACTATATTTTGTTCGTCATCACTTAAATTTAAAAAGAGTTTTCTTTGTTTTCCAGAATGTTTTTTTTCTTTGTCCCAATGCATAATATAAGCAATGTCTTCAGCGGATTGTATGAGGTTGGCTTTGTGAGTTTTTATTAAAAAATTGCATCCTTTAGAGTTTTTGTCTTTCCATCTTCCAGGGACCGCAAAAATGTCTTTATTATAAGAATGAGCAATTTCAGCAGTAATCATAGAACCACCACTATGAGGTGTTTCTACTACAATCAATGCATCGCTCAAGCCTGCAATCACTCGATTTCGCATAGGGAAATGCCTGCCGTCAGGAATTTCATCGTAAGCAAATTCTGATAGGAGACCACCCATATCAAGCATGCCTAGAGCAGTTTGTTGATGAAATGCAGGGTATATCATGCTTAATCCATGCCCCAAACATCCAATAGTGGGTATGCTTAATTCTAAACATTTTTTATGGGCGGTAATATCAATTCCATAGGCTAAACCACTTATTACCATCACTTCGTATTCTTTCAAACCTTCAATCAATTCTTCACATACAAATCGCCCCCATTCGCTAGGTTTTCTAGTGCCAATAATACCTACTGTTCTAGGATAATTGAGGTCTGCTTCTCCTTTAAAATAGAGCAAAATAGGAGCATCTTGATAATGCATGAGTCGTTTTGGATAATTTTTATCTAAATAAAAAAAAGTCTTTATATTATTGTTTTTAATGTGCCTTATTTCTTTTTCAACATCTTTAAAATATTTCTTTTCTAATATATTTTTTACCGTTTTTTTACCAATTCCATTAATCTTTAATAAATCTTTTGAAGAAGCCTCGAATACTTCCTTTACTCCGCCACACCAAGCAACTAATTGTTTAGCCATCTGATTACCTACATTAGGTATTTTACTTAAAGCGATTTGATAGAACAAGTCTTGCATTTTTGTCTTAATATTTTTCTATATGTAAATTTAATTTTAACTTTAATGTTTAGTTTTATGACATTTATATACATATAGAGAAAATTTTTATAAAAAATGACAACTAAAAAGACGTCAAAAAAGAAAAATAATAATTCATTACCTCGATTTGAAGTGATGATTATTGCTATTTTATTATTGGGTTTCATAGTTTGGGCTTTATCTAAATGCAGTCAAGGAACTACAACAGTCAATGAAGATGACCCTGAAGTAGTATCACCAGCAGCAGCAGATACACCAGATAATCCTACTTATGATATATCTGATACAGAACCAGCGACTGCTACAAATACACCAACTCCAGTAATTACTCCCCCCACCACTACAAATAATACTAATGTAAATAGCTCAAGTGGTACATGGTTGTATGTTACTCTTGAAGGACTAAAAGTAAGGGAAGAACCTAATTTAAATGGAAGTGTAATCTCTGTTTTAAATCTACACGATAGGGTTACTTTTTTAGAACAAAGAACCGATTTTAAACAAAAAATAAGACTAGATAATGGAGAAGAAACCCTAGAGCCATGGTTCTATATTAAGACTAGAAAAGGTCATTCTGGTTGGGTATATGGGGCAGGTGTTCACTTTTTTAAATGGGATAGGTTGAATGAACCTATTGATGAAATGGAATAAAAAGAAATAATCTAAAAATAATAATTTTATGAAAAATATAATTACACTTTTAATAATATTAACTCCTTTCCTTATAAAAGCTCAATGTACGGGTGATATATTAATCAGTCAAGGAGCTGCATGGAAATATAAAGACGACGGCAGTGATCAAGGAGTAGTTTGGAAAGATACTGGTTTCGATGATAGTACTTGGGCTTCTGGAAATGCAGAACTAGGTTATGGAGATGGAGATGAAGCTACAGAAGTAGATGGTGGTACCGTTATCGTAGATAGATATATTACTACCTATTTTAGACATTCTTTTAATATATCAGATGTCAGTCTTTATCCCAATGGTTTGACTTTGAGTCTACTTAGAGATGATGGAGCCGTTATTTATGTTAATGGTACAGAAGTAATAAGAGATAATATGACTTCGGGTTCTTTTGATTTTGAAACAACCGCAAGTAGTAATGTAACAGGAAGTGATGAAAGTACCTTCTTTAACCATACTATTCCTACTTCAGTTTTAGTGAATGGAAATAATTTAATAGCAGTAGAAATTCACCAATCAGGTTTTAGTAGTAGTGATGTTAGTTTTGATTTGCAAGTCTGTGGGGCACCAGTTCCTACTATAGTCAGAGGGCCCTATTTACAATCGGGTTCGGATAACCAAATGATTGTTAAATGGAGAACTTCAGCGCCTACAAATAGTGTAGTCAATTTTGGAGATAGTCCTTCTAACTTGAATCAATCAGAAGTCAATATCAATAACTTTACAACAGAACATGAAATATTAATTAGTGGCTTGCAGGCCAATACCACATATTATTATAATGTAGGAGATGATAGTAATGTTTTAGCAGGTGGCGATAATAATCATTATTTTAAAACAGCTCCAACTATTGGCACTGATGCTCCTTATCGTTTTTGGGTACTAGGAGATTGTGGTACTAAAGATAATAATCAGAGAGGGGTTAGAGATGCTTTTTATGGTTGGAATAATGGAGAACATCTTGATGGAATATTATTGCTAGGAGATAATGCTTATGATGATGGTACAGATTCAGAATATCAAGCCGCAATTTTTGAAAATATGTACGAAGATGAATTAATCAATTCTATTACTTGGTCTTGTCCTGGTAATCATGATATTCGTTCAGCAGATAGTGGTAATAATACGGGACCATATTACGATATTTTTTCATTTCCCAAACAAGGGGAATGTGGCGGTTTAGCATCAGGGACAGAAGCATATTATTCATTTGATTATGGAAATATTCATTTTGTTTCCTTGGATTCTGATGATAGTGATCGATCTGCTAATGGTACAATGTTGACTTGGCTAGAAAATGACTTAGCCAATACTAATGCCGATTGGATTATTGCTCTTTGGCATCATCCACCATACACCAAAGGGTCACATGATTCAGATAACTTGCTATTTATTGATTTTCAATTAGTAGATATGCGTGAAAATGCCTTACCTATCCTTGAAAGTTATGGAGTAGATTTAGTCCTTAATGGTCATAGCCATTCTTATGAGCGTTCTTATCTAATTAATGGACATTATGGCTTTTCTTGGGATTTTGAGGCAGCTACTCATGCCGTAGATGGAGATAGTGGAAAAGAAGATATTGATGGAGCTTATGAAAAACAACATACAGGAAGTAATGAAGGCACAGTATATATTGTAGCGGGTTCTTCTGGAAAAACATCTGGTGGTTTATTGAACCATCCAGCTATGTATACTTCTCAAGATTTACTAGGCTCAGTAGCAGTAGATGTCAATAATAATAGAATGGATGTGAAATTTATAGATGGTGTAGGAGGAGTAGCAGATTATTTTACAATTGTTAAAAATGATTTAGTTCCTGTTCAAGATTTAACAGCTACAGAAGGTACTTATCAATTGACAAATATGTTTCCAGTACCATGCGATGAAGAATTAAATGTCTCTCTTATTGCTAAAAAATCAACTATAGGTTTTATAGAAATTTTTGATGTTGAAGGTAAAAGATTATCTGTTCAAAGTATTCAAACTCAAGTAGGAAATAATATTTATACAGTAGATACAAATGCATTGCCATCTGGAAATTATGTGATGCAAGTCGTTATTGATAATATCCAATTAACGGATAATTTTGTTAAAAAATAAAATCATAATGAAAACTTTAAAACTCACATTCCTATTTTGCTTTTTAATATTCAATATTAAAGCTCAAGATACCTTTGCAAAATTAGATAATGCTAAAAAAGGAATGTATACTGTCATTGTCAATGAACAATTTATAGCAAATATTGATTACTTGGATTCTTATCGTTTCTATATTCAAGATTACAAGATAATAGAAACAGATGATGAAGCTTATAATGATAAAATTCCTTCTAATTTTAGAGAACAAAAAACCATTTGGGTTACAATGAAATGGGATTTTGAAAGCCTCTATAAAATGGACGTTTTGGACTTCTTTCAATTGAATAATAATACTAAAGTATATGTTGATGGCTATTTATGGGAAGATACTACCTTTAGATTAATTAAAAAAGCAATCGTATCTATAGAAGTAACAGAATTAAACGCTAGACAAATTATCAGTATTTGGACAATAAATGAGAAAGATAGAAAATCATTTTATCCTAAAATTCCTAAACATATTGATAAGGCAATAGCAACGGAAAAAGTAGAAAAAGTATATGATTCTAAAAGAAATTATAATAATAATATAGCAGCTGCCGAAAAAGACGGTAAATGGGGTTATATCAATACAGAAGGGCAATGGGTAATTCCCAATGTATATGATTTTGTTGGTGATTTTAAATACGAAGTAAGCGAAGTCAAAAAAGGTGACCATTTTTTCTTAATTAATATGTTCGGAGAAGCTATTTCCGAAAAATATGATTCTATACTCAGTAGTGGTCCTTATTTTTTCTATCAAAAAGAAAATTTGTTCGGTATTAGTGATTCTATAGGTAATGTTTTAGAACCCAATCGTTTTCAAAGTATAGGAGGCTATTATAAAAATATTGTAACTTTAAAATACCAAGGAAAATGGGCTGCTTGGAATAAAGGGCAAGTCAATTATGATGAAGAATTGTATTTTACCTATTTTGATTCAGCACCTTTGTACAGTAATGAATGTAATGGAATTATTGATAAAGATAAATTGAGACAATGCAATGGTACAAGTATTATAAAAGTAATTTCTGAACATGTAAAGTACCCCGCAATTGCTAGAGAAAATGGAATCGAAGGAACTGTTTTCGCTAGATTTATTATTTTGAAAGATGGAACTATAGATGAATTAGAAATCATAAAAGATATAGGAGCAGGATGTGGAAAAGAAGTCAAAAGAGTGATTGATAATCATCTAAATCAATGGGCAAAAGCAGGAGAAGTCGACGGTATGAAAGTCAATGCTGTTCAAATATTACCTGTGCGATTTAGATTGCAATAAAAATTTAGATGTATATTATACCAGTCCACATTGAAAAATACACCTTAGCTCTTCTGTAAAGATTTGAAGCATAGTCAATTGTGGTAAAGTTGTAATGAATTATCCGATACGGATGCGTATTAGATGTTATTACGAAAAATTGATTATAGCTAAATTGCCTTTTTAATGATATCCTTCGTTATTCCTCTCAAACATAGCTACGACTATGCTTTTAGAGTAATGCCTCGGCTATAATTAAAAATACTAATTTATCTTTCGTAATAACATCTATTTATTATAATGTCTTTTATTAAAAATGAATAAAAATGAAAAATACCATTTTGCTATTGAGTTTTATAGCTTGTACACTAATAGCTTGTAGTCCTAACACCTCTTCTGATAATAATCCAGATGATGCTACAAATACCAACCCTATTCCTTCTGAAAAACCACAAAGTGAAGACGAAGAATGGATAGAATATTGGACGACATTTCAAGCAGCTGCAGCATCCAAAGATTTTGCTAAATTAAAAGAAATGGTTCACTTTAGTGAAGTATTTACTAAAAAAGAATTTGATGATTATATCGATGTATACCTTTCTGAAGAAGTAACAGCTTTAATTACCAAAACTGAAGCGAATACAATGCCTCTAAAAGACGATACAGGACATGGCGATGATGTAAGAGAATTTTCTTGGTACGAATCTTCATATGACGAAGAAGAAGGCATAGAATATGAAAGCGGTTTATATTTTTATTTCAAAAAAATAGAAAACCAATACAAATTATTTGCTTTATTAGCCGCTGGATAATCTTCACTTATGTCTCCACAATTATTAGATTGGAAATCAAGAGGTCACTTTATAGAATACGGAACTTTCAAACATCGTATTTTTGTTAGGCAAATAGGAGATGTCTCGGCTCCTCCTCAAAAAACACTGCTTTTATTACACGGTTTTCCTGAATCTTCATTTTCCTTTCATCAAGTCGTAGAGGGCTTATCTACACGGTTTGATCATATCGTATTATTTGATATGATTGGATATGGTTTGAGTGATAAACCATTGAATAATTTTGGATATTCTCTTTTTGAACAAGCCGATATCGCCTTGAAAGTTTGGGAGTCGCTACATATTCAAGGAGGGCATCTTCTTGCTCATGACATGGGAAATAGTGTGGCTACAGAGTTATTGGCAAGGCATGAAAATAATGTATTGCCTGCTTGGTTTGGTCAAGGTTTTCAGAGTATTACATTTACAAATGGTAGTATAGTCCTACAATTAGCAAAGTTGAGAGTTACCCAAAAAATATTACTTACTTCGTATGGTAAGTATTTGTCGAAGCTTGTTAATTTCCCATTATTTAAACACCAAATTAAAAGTGCTCATGGCAATGCTCCTTTAAGTGATATGGCTATTAATAATTTGTGGGAAAATAATTTATTACAAGATGGACATAAAAAATCGTATTTGACTATTCGATATATTAAAGATAGAAGACGCTTTGAAAAACCTCGATGGTTGCCCGCTTTAAGTACTACCAATTTGCCCATTCATATTTGTTGGGGAGACCAAGACCAAGTTGCTAGAGTTCAAATGGCTTATTATCTCAAGGAACATGTTTGTAAAAATGCAACACTCAGCATTATGAAAGGCTTAGGCCATTTTTGCCAATTAGGAAATCCAAATAAATGGTTAGAATACGTCTTGAATTTTTATAAAGATTTGAATTAAATGGCAATTCTAACTATGGATTAGTATTGCTAAAACCATGTCCAATATAAATTAAACACAATACCAACTTTAAAAGATGGGCTAATTTTTTTACTAGAGTAGTTATTAATAAAATGATATTGATAACCTCCTGTTAAATAAAACCTAGAAAAATAACGATATGGAAATATATCAATAATTCCAAGACCCAAGTGTAATTCATAACTTAAATTATTTAGATTTTTAAAATCATAATCAGAGTATAAATTGGTCCCTATAAATGCAGTTGCATAGGTATCTATAGTTCTAAATGAATTAATAGGTTGCCATTTGTTTGCATCTGAAATTAAGAATAAAGGCATTTTGAAAAAATGATAATTATACTCTAATTCATTGATTAGATTTAAATCTAAAGTTGTTAATGTTTTAAGTTCCAATGTTGAATTTGCAAAATAGGTGTTCAAATTAAGACCAACATATGGTTGTATACTTTTTGAATTGTCTATTTTGTTATAATAAGAACCTGCGTCTAAATTAATGTCAATTCTAAATAGAGGAAAACCTGCCCTAGGAATTGGTTTACAATCAAAGCTAAACTTATTCTCATTACAAGAAATAATATTATCGGCACAGCATTCCATTTCTCTAGTAATTACACTAAGTTTTGTGTTAGATAAAATATCTAATTTAGCATAAAAATGCCTTTTCTTTTTACCCATTTTCTTTTTTTCCCAAATTAACTTTCGATATTGATTACATCCTAAGTAATAGGTTGAATTAATATCTACATATTCTCTTGGAACACGAATTTTTACCATATTTTTTCTAAATATAGGTTTATATTGGGCATTTGCCATTAAAAAACTATCTACTTGTAAACATTTAGTTTCTTTAATTTTATTCGTTTTAATATTACACTCTTCACAAGGAGCATCTTTGATTTCAAAAACCTTTCCTTTATTATAATGAACTTCTTCAATTTTGGTAATTAGTCTAGTTTTTTTCCACCAATGATTTCCTGTCTTTTTGGTATGCCATCTAACTTTTTTTATTTCCCATTTGTCCCATTTTTTATAATAATGGTAGTAATATAATTTTTTTTTCTTGACAGATAAATCTGATGTTTCAATAATTATTATTGATTTATTATTTTTTATTTGTTGTTTTATATTGGAATTGTTTAACACATCATAATTGATATAATGACATTTGATTTTTGGTTTGGGGATTTCCCTAGGTTTATCTTTTTCTATTTCTACTTCTTCTAGAGTGTCTTCCAAGTCATTATCATAACTAAAATCAGAGTTGAATTCTACTTCCTTATAAATAAAAATAATGTCTACTCTTCTAGATAACACGTTATTACTTATATTGGAATGTTCTCCTCTTGCTTTAATTATTTG
>JAHDBK010000062.1:5014-11756 GCA_020630455.1 Saprospiraceae bacterium | reverse complement strand
AATGATTTCGAAATTCTATAAGATAGAAGAAAAGACAGTTTACTGTCCAGACACAAAAACGGAATACAAAGCAGACTACTATACCTTATTTGGTTTTTATGTAAGAGTAAAATATAAACCTATTGAAGAACCAATATTAGGTATTTAAAAAAAAAATCATCCCGAACGGTGTTTTTCAGGTTCGATTCCTGGACGGGAACAAAAAAAGAAGAAAAGTTTAAATGCAATTACAACAAGGAGACATACTGGTTAAAAAATCAAAAGGCAGAGAAGTCTTTTGGTTATCCGAAAGACTTGTTATAGAAGTTTGCAATATTTCAGGTGGCGGTTTAAGAAAAAACCGTACTGAATATAAAAAGAATGTTTCTTCTCGTTATCATTCTAATGAATTTCTACCTGATACTGGTAAAAGTTGGAGATGGGCGAAAACAAAACACGGTTTTTACTACTGTTATAATAATATACCTGATAGAAAGCCTAACTATTACAAAAGTCAGCTTGGTACTGTTAACGATATTAAAGCTGCTTTAAAGCAGCTTAAAACTACATCTAAAACAGCTTTAAACGAAATAATCAAGCAACAAATACTACACAGAATAACAAACTCAATCAAAAACGAGGATATTCAGTACTACATGTACAACGAGCTTGTTCCTTTTTCTGATAAAAAGGCCAAGGAATTAGCTGAAGCTTTAGCTTGGTGTAGTTTTATAAAACAATCTTACGAGAATGAAAGTTTTAAGAGCTTTGGTGTAAGAAAGAAAAAAGATTTTTTAGAGGTATGCACTACTATTCTACAAGAAAAGAAGTTAGAAGGCTTTAAAGTGAATAGTGCAGCCTATTTAAGAAATAAAATTACAAACTTCCCCTCTACTGGTGTTTTACCGCAAAGAAATTATTTAATTTCTAACAAATACGATAACGACAATGCTCGAATCGTAGGTAAACACCAGTTATTTGATGAAGAAACTGGAGAAGTTTACAGATTTGATATACACGAAGCCTTAATGTATTACGGCTTTATGAATCCTGGAGGAAGTTCGAAAGAAGCTATCAGACAGATTTATATCAATTTTTATTGCGAATCAATTAAAGAATACGGTTTAGAACCAGTTGCATATAGAACTTTTTGCATGCATCTTAGTAAGTTTCATACTGCTATGAAAACAGCAAGAGAACGACACGGAAAAGACTACTACAAAAAGTCGGTTCTTACTTATGTTCCTTCAGCTAAATTAAAATACGCTCACTCGTTATTTGCAGGAGATGGTTCGGGAACTATCAATTACAAATATGTTGACAATAAAGGTAAGCTTAAAACAATGAAACTTTACGTTATGTTGATTTCTGACGTAGCAAGTCGCCAAATTGTCGGGTATTCATTCTCTAAGAAAGGTTTACACCATGAAACTTCAGAAATGATGCAAGATGCTGTTAAAATGGCAATTAAGAACTGTGATTACCAAACAATGTTTGAATTTGTGAGTGATAACCATGGGGCGTTTACTTCTGCTGAGAGTAAAGATTTTTTAAACTTAGTATTTAACAAAGTTAGAACTATAGAACCAGGAAACTCTCAGGCCAATCCTGCTGAAACTGAATTCAGATTGTTTAAACAAGCTTTAAAAGGTCTTGAAAACTTTAGTTCAACATCTTGGAGTGTAGGAATTGAAGGTCAGGCGAATCCTGATTATTTAGATATTAATACACTTCCAACTTATGAAGAGGCTATTTTACAGTTTTATGACATAGTAAACGCCTGGAATAATACTCCTTTACGTGATGGAGTAAAACCTTCAGACAGATTTAAAGTAAAGCATCCTAACTGTGTTAAAAAGGATGAGAGAATTCTACGCAGAATTTTTGGTAATACTTCGAATAAGGATGTTAGTTATATGCGTGGTTTTGTGGTTGTTTCTAAATCACAAGGTTACAATTTAAGAGACGAATACTATTTTGAAATTCCTGATTACTGGGAAACTGGTTCAGAAAGAATATCTAAAGCTTGCGGATATAAGAAAAACGCACAAGTAAAAATTGTTTGGAATGATGAAGCTGCAGATTTATACACTTTAGATAATCAATACATAATGACTTGTCCAAGAACTACAAAATCAAGTCAATCACACGCTGAATCTGATTCGTTAAATCAAAATGCTTTAGGACATCACTTAAATCGTAAGAAAAAACAAAGCGAATCGGTAGATGAGTTTGAACAAGCATTGATTGACTCATTTAGTGCATTACCATACACTCATGAAATGGCATTTGGCAGTAATAAAGAAGAGTACAATGCCAAACAAATTGAAAAGGAGAATTCAGAAAGTAAAATATTGTCTAAAAAAGAAATGAATAACAGAGATTTTGACGAATCTGAGTGGTCTTAGAAACGTCAGACCCCTTAAACTATAAATAAACTATGGCGAATTTAACGCAATATCAAAAGCAAACAGAAATTCCAAATGCAATAAAAAAGTATTTGGAAGAAAAAGACTCAAACCAAGCTCAGCTTTCTCGTGATGCAGGAATTGGAGCAGCTTATGTTTCAACAATTTTAAAAGGCGAAACAATGATAAGCAAAAGTCCTATAAAAGATAAATACTACTTAGCACTTTGTAAGGCTATTGGGTACAACATAGAAGTTAAGATTTGGAGGCATTTTAATACTGACAACTTCAAAACTATTGTGTTAAAAATCAAAGAAGCAAGAGCAAATAAGTCAAGAGCTACAATTGACGCTGATACTGGAGCAGGAAAGACATACGCTTGTAAAATGTACAAGCAAAAATACCCTAACGGAACTTTTGTTGTTAAATGTTCAGCAATCGAAAACAGTAAAGAATTTGCTGTAAATATAGCTGAAGTTGTAGGTGTTGAAACTCATGGAACTGCGGGGAAAATTATTAAAAGAGTAGCTAAAAAGCTTTTAAGTATGGATGATGCTGCTTTGATTATTGATGAGGCTGAACACATAGGTAAAAAAAGTGGTTACATAAACATTATTAAGAGTATAGCGGATTTACTAGAGGATGAAGTTTGCTTTGTTCTTTTAGGTATGGGAATCAATGATATTTTGAAAAAAGGATTTGACCGAAATAAGCAGAATTTTAGACAAACTGCTCGACGTTTTTCAGATCGTGAAAAGTGTGTTGAAGGAATTTCGGACGATGTTAGAAAAATAGCTCAAGAATTAGGTTTTAGCAAAGTTGTTCAAAACTGGTTAGCAAATCGAATCCACAATTTTGACGAATTGAAAAGCTTAGTAATAGCAGCTATCACAGAGGCTAAAAAAATTAGCCAACCAGTTACTATCGAATTATTAAACAAATTATACATATAAAATCTTAAATAATGGGATTAGAGCAATTTACAGACGAGGAAATAGCGAAAGCATACGAGACAAGGCAAAAAGCTGCTCAGGATGCTAAAATCAGACAAAAACAAGCTTACGAGAAGTTAAAAGAAGACACATTAAATCTATTAGGAGAAAAATCCGAAAAGTTAAACGGTTTAATGATTGATTTTAAAGCTGAAGCTTTTGATTCGATGCAAACATTGTACGATTTGTTACAAGAATACAGCTCGAGGCATGCAGACGGAAAAGGAAACTTTAAGATTGAGAATGACCGCTTTAAAATTTCATACAAAAGACAAGGTAAAGCAACATTCGATGAGCGTTCAAGCCAAGCAGAAAAACACATTATTGAGTTTTTAAATACTAGGTATACTGGTGACGAAGACACAAAGGACTTAATCAGTTCTTTACTAGAGCGAAAAAATGGTGATTTGGATATAAATCTAATTCAAAAGCTCTATAAAATGGAAGATAGGTTTGACGATAAGAACTGGAAAAGAGGTATTGAGTTACTTAAAGAAAGTTATCGTTACTCACACTCAAAAGATTACATAACATTTGAGAAAAAAAACGAAGCAGGCGAATTAACTCCTATTGTACTGCAATTCTCAAAGATTTAACAAATTAGTTTAGGGGGATTCCCGAATGGCTGCATCTCAGGTTCGAGTCCTGGGCGGGAACAAAGAGGTCTAAAGCCCTTATTTAATTATAGGGGCGATACAAGGCCGAAAAATTGAAGAAAATGACCAAAGAAACCAAAAAAGAACGCCTTTTAACCAAGTTTACAAGGCAAAACCTAGAGCAAACCGTTTACATGCAAAGCAAAGGGAGAACCTCTGATTTAGACTTGTTAACGACTGAAGAGTTACAAGGCTTGTATTTTTTGTTTTTTCCTAACGAAAAGCCATCAAATGTAGCCAAAAGAGTACTTCAGTTAGAGCAGGAAAAAGAGATAAAGCGGTTACGTTCAATTATTCTTTCAGACGCTCAATATATCGGATTGTTTACGCCAGGTAACTGGAAAAGGTTTAACGATTTTATGACGCAAAATAGTGTCTTTAAAAAGTCTTTAAACAAGTATTCAGTTGATGAGTTTCCTGAACTTATAAAACAGTTTAAAAGTATGAGATACAAGTTCCAAAAAAACAGAACTACCGTAGGCTCAAAAGCTTGGTATCAATTCTTAGGATTAAAACCTTCTTTAAACTAAAAAAGTTCTAAAGCCTTGCGACGATAGAACCCTTTTGTTGAGTGGCATCACAAAAGTAATAAAAACTCGTATGGCTTACAATAAAAAAAATTATTACAAGCGAATAATTAAGGTTCAAAACGTAGTTCTCGAGAGAAAAAAAGAGAATGAAGATTTGTTTTTAAAGGAAATCTACTGGGAAGACATCTTTCCAAAGTTTGACATCTGTTATAGGACATTTAATACCTATTTGGGTATTCCTGCCAAACGAGAACTCAAAAAAATAGAGGAAAAAGAACGAATCGAAAATCAAAAACAACAATTATATCAACCACAATTATGGTAAAGACAAAATCAAGTTTAAAAGAAGCCGATTTTAAGGATGCAGCTAGGCAATTAGGTGTTTCGGTTGCTGTTATAAAGGCGGTTTGTGAGGTTGAAGCTCCTCGAGGTGGTTTTTTACGTTATGGAGAACCAACAATTTTATTTGAAAGGCACAAGTTTCATCAATTTACTGAAGGTGTTTACAGTAAAAAACATCCTCAAATTTCTAATCCAAGACCAGGAGGTTACCTCGGTTATGGCCAAGAGCATTTAAGGTTACAAGAAGCGGTAGAATTAGATCGTGAATCGGCGTTAAAATCTGCTAGTTGGGGTCGTTTTCAAATTATGGGATTTAACTACAAATTATGCGGTTTTAAAACACTTCAAAAGTTTATTAACGCCATGTATCGCTCAGAAAAAGACCAATTAAATGCGTTCGTAAAATTTATCCAGTCGGTTAAACTACAAGACGAATTGCAGGAGTTAGACTGGTCGGGGTTTGCTCGAGCTTACAATGGAAAGAACTATTGGAAGCACAATTACGACGAGCGTTTAGAAAAGGCTTATTTCAAATATAAGAATGAAGAAAAAAAAGCAAGATAACTGTAAACACCAAGAAGCTAAAACACGGAATTTTTCACATTACATTTTTACAGTTGAAGTGATTGAAACTGTATGTAATGATTGTAAAAAAGTGATAAAAATAGAGCATTTATAAGATGAATAAAATTAAGATTGAAATAACATACGAAGGATTAGAGACTCTTTGTGATTTATACGATGATGTTATGCATTATCATAAAAAAAATCCTTCAGAAATTCAATTTGATAAAGGATTTAAAGCGATTAAAAACGTATTAGACTTACTGTTTACTCAACTAAAAAAAGATGTGATTTCTAAAAAAGGTAAGTCAACTATAAAATTAAGCTTTAAGTATTTCCAAGCTTACTTTTTAATCAATTTCATAAGTGAAAATATCCTTTTTGTTGAAGGTATGTACAAGCAAAATTCAATGTTAAAATTATCGAGAGAAATGCACCAGGAATTATGAGTGAATTACTAACGACATATACAGTAAAAGGAAAAACAAGCCCAATAGTTTGGGAGTTTAAATATGATTTAAACGGGGTTTTAAGAGAGTTTAAATTGCTTGAAGGAGAACTAACCGAAATGCAAAGAAAATGGTTGTTTTTTCATACAAGATTTCCGTATACAGAGAATGTAATAAAGTCTTGGGACACAGTAATAAAGAATTTTGAAGTGATTGTTGGCGAACCTGATTTAAGCTTTGATAATTTTTGGAAAGCTTACAACTATAAAGTTGGAAAAATACCTGCTGAGAAAGCTTGGAATAAGTTAAGTAAATCAAACAGATTAAATGCTTTTAAAGCCATTAAGCCTTACAATGCTTATTTGAGAAGAAAAGGTATTGAAAAAGCTTATGCTCAGAAGTATTTGAATCAACAAAAATTTAACGATGAATTTAACTCAATTCACTAAAAAACTAAGTTAATATGCTTTTAAAAGACATGATACCAGGACAACAAGTTGAAGTAAAAGAAATTTCAGGACTAGAAGAATTTTCAGAGTTAAATGATATTCCTCAATCAGACGATTACAAGGTAAGTTTATCAATGAAAAAAGGTGTGTTTATTATAACAAAAAGATAAAAAACCACCTGCAAATGAGGTGGAAAATTGCTATGAAAAAGAAAAAGTGCCTAGAACTTGCCTAGACATAGCAAATATAAAACAAATACTCGATTATTCAATAGAAAATTACAAAAAATGAGACTATATAAAGTTCATAAAGTCATAGCAAATAGTGCAGTAAGACCAATTAAAGAAGGTTATCAATGGGTTGCTGCTAGTTC
>JAHDBK010000062.1:0-5004 GCA_020630455.1 Saprospiraceae bacterium | reverse complement strand
ACAACAATCGAATATACCCATGAATCAAAACCCCAAAGCAACTAAAATTGAAGACATGGGGAGTGTTAAAACAATATACTAAAATACATGTAGGCAAAGGGGTACGTGAAGCTGCCGTCCAAATAAATAAAGCCCTTAGTTTAAAGTGATTAAAAGTTCGTCTTTAAACGCATCCCGCCACGGCTTAGCGTGGTTTCGACACCACGGCGGGAACTAATCAATAAAAAAGCAAAAGTTATGGAATCAATTTTTTTCGCAACGTTCCGATGGGATAACCTGGTTGGAGATAGGCAACAATATAATGCAAAGCAAGTTTCTTTGCGTGATTTTTTCGACTGGGTTCAGTCAGAAAGAGATAAGATTGAGAAAAAACACAATACAACTTGTATAGTGGAAAATCAAAAAATAATACGCTAAGCTATGAATAAAGTGCCAGGATTTGATAGTATCAAAAAGCTTGATGAGTTGTTTGCCTTAATGAACGGGAAGAACTTAGAGCGTCCAAGTGAAGTAATGAAGCTTTATACTAACGTTGAAAATCTTTTAATTGATGTTTATCAAAGAGCATTCACGAGAGGTTACGACAAGGGTGTAGAAATAAGCGAACAATCATTTAATATGCTGAAAATAAAAACACAAAACGAAAGAAGCGAAGCTATAAAGCTGCTTCAGAATCAAAAATTAAACATTCCTGAATATAGTATGTTCAATGACCCAAACCATAAGGTAATTAATGCTCAAATACAAGTTATTGACGAGTGTATGAATGCAAAAAGCATCAAAACTTTATGGGGTAATGAGTTTGATAAAGAAGCTGAAGAAACTAACTACATAACCAAAAAAGCATTTAAAGCTTTGAGTTGGTTAAACGGAGAAATTGAAACTTCAGAACTGATAGAGGAATGAGAAAAGAATATTGGGAGTCACTTAAAGAACATGATCCTATTCATTATAGCGAAATGATGGGCGACCCAGTTACTGGATTAGGTTCTGACTCGAGTTTAGGCTGTAGTCTTTTTTTAGCAATGTTAGGGCTTGTAGGTTTAGGTGTTTTAATTGGAAGTATAATTTTTAAATAATAGTAAAAAATGATAAAAAGAACCCGTGCAGAAATTAGTAAATGTATTATTCATAAGGTAGCGAATAAGTACAATAGTGGGAACAATGCTTTTTCGGAAAGTTTAGTTCGATTTGATGAGGAAAGTTATGAGCTTTTGTTGCCATTTTTATTAAAACCTTTTGCAGCTATTCCGTTAAGTTATCGTTTTAATCATCATACCGATGTAAGTTTAAACGGAGTAAATAAGTTTACTGAAGAAATTTTCAAAGATGAAAGTAATCAGGTCTTTATAGAACATTCAAAAAACATTGTAAATCATCTTTTTGAGCAATCAAATTCGGCAAATATTAAGACTGGAGATGTATTGGTTGTTTATTTTGAAGGTATAGAATATATGGATATTCTTACGGAAGCTGTTGGAATCTTTAAGATAGAGAGTAAAGACAGTTTCTTTCAAACTTATTTAGACGATGAGAGCTATGATGTAGTTGTTCAACAAGGTATTTCAACTAGGAAATTAGATAAAGGATGTTTAATTTTAAATAGTTCTGATACTGAAGGAACTGTTGTATTGTCAGTTGACAACAATAATTATGATGCTCAGTACTGGATTAAAAACTTCTTAAATGTAAAGTACGCAAACGATAGAAATTTACATACGCAAAACTATTTAGAGCTGTGTAAGGAGTTTTCTGAAGAGGTGGTTAAGCCTGAAGTAGGAAAACACGGTCAAAGTACTTTTTTAGCTAATATAGTTGACTATTTTAAAGAGCATGAAAGTATCGATTATCATGACTTTAAAGATCAGGTTTTTGATGATGAAAAACACAAAGAAATGTTTGACGATTACAAAGGGCATTTTGAAAAGTTAAACGATGTACTTATTCGAAATAACTTCGAGGTTTCTGATACTGTTTTAAAGAAGGAAAAAAGCAAGTTTAAATCTGAAATAAAGTTAGACACCAATATTCAAATTAAAATTGATATTGACGCTCCTGATGCAGCTTCAGAGTACTTAGAAAACGGATACGACGAGGCTAAAAAGATGAAGTTTTATAAGGTGTATTACAACGCTGAAAAATAACTCCAATTACGGTATACAGTAAGGATTATTCATAATCCTAAATTAATTTTGAATTAACTAAATTATAGTCAACATGATACAAGACGCAATTAAAGAATTAGCAGGACTTTTAGATTACTCTCCTTTGTTAAACAATCTAACAATAATAACACAAAATCATATCGTTGTAAAGTACAATGATAAAGAAACTAACGAGGAAAAAGAAAAGCATTTTAAAGCTGAAGGGAAAGAGTATGTTTCTGTACTTTTTACAGAATGGATGGAAGAGTATTTTTCATTAGAGTAATATGGCTAATACTTTTAAAAAAGAGAATAATTAAAAATATGAACACATACGAATTTACATATGAGTACAAAGAATTTGCTGAAGAACAAGAGGTTTTAGGAGATACACTTCTTGGGGCAATAGGAAATTTCTTAGAGGAAAATGATTTACCACTTGACAGTATTGTAAAAATAGAATTAATCAAATAATCTGTACGATATGAAATACATGGTTAAGTTGGAAAAAGGAGTTTACCTAGCTAATTGGAGAGGTGACCCAGGAAGAACACTAAAGATTGACAGTGCAAAGAAATTTAAGAATCGTAAAGCTGCTAAAAAAAGTATTACAGAATCAAGAAAATTTAGGCCATTTCCCAAAGCAGAAATAATTGAAATATCAAATTAATTGTAGTTATGGAGCATAATGTAAAAATATTACAAACACACGCATTTGCACATTTTAGAGGTGAAAAGCCATGGGAGTTAAGAAAAAATGACAGGGATTATCAAGTGGGTGATACTATGAAGTTTACAATAATATCAGAAGGTAAAGAACTAGATCAAATGTTTTATAGAAGAAAAATCATTCATATTTTAAAAGGAGGTGAATATGGATTAGATAAAGACTATTGGTTTTTAACAATACAGTAATTAAAACAATAGTTTCGAAACATAAGATATTACTCAGTTTATTTATGTAAAGCCCACTCATAAAAGAGTGGGTTTTATTTTTATAATAAAAAAACACATAACAATTTTGTTATATAACAAAATTGTTATATATTTGTAGGGTATTTCGGATGGGAACGGGATACAAGACTAGTTCATTGATTTATTAACCATTAAAGCAGTATTATTTATGAAAGTAAATGAGGTTTTAAAATTGCTGAAGAGAGATGGTTGGTTCTTACACAGACATGGCAAGAGACATGATTTGTATCGTCACAAAACCAAACAAGGTCAAATAGCAATTCCAAGGCATCAAGCCAAGGAAATAGCGAAAGGCACTCTAGAAAGCATTCTAAAAGAGGCAGGGTTGAAATAGACCCTTGCCTTCTTTTAGGCTAAAGTTAATAGATTAATGTTATTATTAACAATTTAATATATTATAATGAAAGAAGAGTTAACAGTTGTTATTGAGAAAACTGGCACAGGATTCTCTGGTTATCTCAAAGAAGTAAATGGTATTGCCTCTGTAGGTGATACAATTACAGAATTAAAAGAAAATTTACAAGATGTTTTAGAGTCTAAAATAGAATATCTTGAAGAAATAGGTCAAGAAACAGATTTATTAAAATTACCATTGAGTTACAATGTAGATTTAACTCAGTTTTTTGATCATTATAAAGTTATAAATAAATCGGCATTCGCTGAATATATTGGAGTTAACAGAAGCTTGTTTAGTCAATACACAAATGGTTTAACTTCTTTATCAAGTGACAAGATGTTGCAAATTACCAAAGGATTACATAAATTAGCAGCAGATATAGAGGATATTGTTTTAGTTTCTTAAATCAAATCACTAGAACCGTTCCCAAACAAATTAGTCCAATTTTTAAAAGAAGAAATGAAAAAAATCAATTTAAAAATGAAATACATAATTTAAACTACCTTCTCTATATCAAGAAAACCCACTTTTAAGTGGGTTTTTATATTTAAAAACCTATCTTTATACTATATGAAAAGAATTGTTTATTTATTGGTTTTCCTGCCTTTAATAGTGTTTTCTCAAATAGATTTAACCAAAGATAAAGAGCAGCTGTATAGATCGGTTTCTTCACATCCATATCAAAATTTAAATGCGGGCGAAATAGTTGTAAATAAAAGTATGTACGGTTTAATTTTTGAAAATCAGAAGCTATCTGAAGAAACAAAAAAGACTGTTAAAAGGTTCTTTAAACAGTCTTTAAATAAGTACTCAGTACTAAAAAAGTATCATCTTAAAATTGAACGTCGATTTGATGGAATTTATATTGACAATATAAAACTTCGTTAATCTATAGTTTCAAATCGGCTAACTAAAACCCCATCTTCTTCAAGTTCTTGAATAGTTCCTTTTTTATATTTAATCTCAGCATTTTTTGATTTACCCGTGTAAGTGCATCGATAACCCAAAGAATGAGAATCAACAATTGTGTCTTCAATGTTAAGTTCTTCGTTTAATAAAGTAAATTTACTTGTATGTTCTGTTTCAATATCCTTTAAAATTTCATCAATAAGATCTATTGTATCAATAAATTTTAGTGAATCTTCAGGAGTTGGGTTTGTACTACTGGTGTCTCTTAATTGTTCCCATGCAATTCTAAAGGTTATAATTGCTGAAGGTGTAGGCTGTGTATAATCAATTGACCATTTTACAAATAACGCAGGAAAAAGATGCACTTCATCTTGATTGTAGTCCTGACCTCTGTAAAGGTTGACGTGTTTAATTGGAGTCAATTCCTTTTCTATAAATTTTTGTTTTATTTCTTCAGTATTAAAAACGTCGATTATTTTTAAGTATAATTCTTTCATTTTAGTTCTTTTTCGATTTGTTTGTACATGTATTTTTCAATCCTCCTGGTTAATATGGCTGAGTTCCCTAAGAACTGACGTT
>JAHDBK010000061.1 GCA_020630455.1 Saprospiraceae bacterium | reverse complement strand
AAAAACAATAAAAAATATTTTCATATTATAAAAAAAAATATATTTTTTTATTTTAAAATTATTTCAAATAGAAGTTAATAGACAATTAAAATTACAAATATTTCATATTTTTACGTCTTGGAAAAATTTTGATTAATTCATTATTATAAATTATGACATTACAAGAAATATTTGATTATATAAGAGACCATCAATTAATTGCAATTTTATTTTTTTTAGCAGTACCATTAATAGCATTAGTTACAACATGGATAGGTAAGGGTGAAGGGACAAAAACACCGTATAATTATGTTTATTCAGTATTAATGTACTTGGCGGCTGTGCCTGGGATTTTTGCAGTAACATTATGTGTCTATACCTTCTTGTTTGAAAGAGCCAACTTCTTAGAAGTAAACGTTTTGGTGTATTTTATGCCGATTATTTCAATGATAGTTACAATGATGATTTTGAGAGCGAGTATTGATTTGGAGGATGTACCTGGTTCAGGAAAGTTATCTGGTTTTTTGATGACTATTTTTGTAGTAATATTAATTATGTATATTTTGGATAGAACAAGGATTTTTGCGGTGGCATTTATTCATTTGAAGTTTATACATGTATTGTTAATGTTTGTTGGATTATATATAGTGTTTAGGATTGGAGTCAATCGGATGTTTAAATAGAGAAATGAAATATATTATCCCAAGAAATAAACAACTAAACAAATAGCAATTGAAGCAAATTACTTGGCCAATATTATTATTGATTTTGTGTATTAACTTGGGAAAGTTAAATGCCCAGTTACCTTTTGCTATATCTATAACAAAGACAGACAAGAACGTTCTATTAGATGGCATTCCAAATGAATCTGCTTGGCAAGATGCAAAAGCGGTAAGTGGATTTAATAAAAACTTCCCTCATGCTGATACCGAATTAAAAAATGATACAGAAGTAAGGCTATTGTATGATGAAAATAATTTGTATATCTCAGCAATATGCTATGTTCCTGAAGACAAAAAATACATTATTCAATCTTTAAAAAGAGATTTTGAGTTTGAAGAAAACGATGCTTTTGCTGTTTTTATTGATCCTTATGGGGATAATATTAGTGGTTGGAGTTTTATGACTTCTTCTTCTGGAGTACAAAGAGAAGGTGTTATAGAAAAGAATGGAATTAAGGGAGATAATGCCAGTTGGAATGGTATATGGAAAGTTGCGACATCAAAGACTTCAAATGCTTGGACTTTAGAGATGTCAATTCCTTTTACTACATTAAGGTATGATAAAAATATTGCAAATTGGAAAATTAATTTTGCAAGAAATGATTTTAATGAAAATGAAAATGAAATTTCTACTTGGGCACCTGTACCTCAAGGTAATGATGTTGCAACATTAGTCTGTTTAGGAAATTTAGAATGGGATGAAGCACCTCAATCAAAAATAAGTGGTAGCGTATCTCCTTATGCCTTATTAAGAGTTGATAGAAACTATGAGGAAGTAGGTAGTGAAACAAAAGTAAGTCCTAATTTTGGGGCAGATGCTAAAATCACCTTTTCATCTTCGCTTAATTTAGACATAACGATTAATCCTGATTTTTCACAAGTTGATGTAGATAAACAAGTTTTAAATTTAGATAGATTTGAGATTAGCTTTCCTGAACAGCGACCCTTTTTCTTAGAGAATAGTCACCTATTCCAAGATTTAGGAAATAGTAGAGTGAGTCCGTTTTTTTCAAGAAGAATTGGTAGTTCAAGCGATACGATAATACCTATATTAGCAGGTTTAAAATTAAGCGGTATTATTGGAAAAAAATGGAAAGTAAGCGTTCTAGATGTACAAACAGCAAAAGTTGATAATGTAGACGATAGCCAAAACCACTTTATAGCTACTCTTTGGAGAACAGTCGGCAAAGGTTCTTCAATCCGTTCTTTTTTTACCAATAGACAAGCTTTCGAAGGGTTTAAATTTAGAAAAGACGACTATAATCGTACAGGAGGTGTAGAGTATAATTATATTTCTTCAGCGGGTTATTGGACGGCACATGGCTATCTTCATTATGCAAGAACTCAAGAAAGGTTAAAGGATGCTTTTGCATTTGGTGTAAAAGGTAGATATAATAAAAAAAGCATTAATATTTTTGCAGGAATAGATGCTGTAGGTGAAAATTACATTACAGATATGGGTTTTGTGCCTCGTTTATATTTTCAAAATGAAGAAGATGAATGGGTTCGGAAAAATTATATTCAGTATCGTTTTAATGGAAATTATTGGTTCTTTACAGAAGAACATCCAATTGTTCAAAGAACAGGACCACATTTCAATTTTGATGTGTTTACAAGTAAAGAATTAAATTATCAAGAACACGAATTTGAAATAGGTTGGTTAGTAAGGATGAATAATAAGAGTAAAATTGATTTGATGTATAATCAAAGCAATCCTATTTTGTTTTATGAATTTCAACTAAGTGGTTTGGATTCTACTTTTTTACCAGGGAATTATCCACAACATCAATTTATTGCCACATATTCTACGGCAAAGAATAAAATATTTAGTAGTGATTTTGAAATAGCTTATGGAAGTAGATTTTTGGGTAAACAATTTTCGTTTGAGAGTGATATGAATTTTAGATTCAATGAAAAATTTAGCCTAGGATTATTTTTCTCTCAACGCAATCTATTTGATTTTCCAGAAGAATATGGAGTAGGCTCTTTGACTTTATTAAGTCCAAAAGTTGAATTTTCGTTTACGGATAAAATCTTTTGGACAACATTTTTACAATATAATACTCAAAAAAGCAATTTTAATATCAATAGTAGATTCCAATGGCGTTTCCAACCGATGTCAGATATTTTCTTTGTAGTAACCAATAATTATGATACTGATATTATTTTCCAAGGAGAATCCATAAGAAATTGGTCTGCTGTGCTTAAAATCAATTATTGGATCGATGCCGATACCATAAAAAGTTGGAAGAAAAAAAACAAGTCTAAATTATAGGATTTAAAGTCTATATTATTGGTCTTCTCGAATTACAGAATAAACTCCATCCATAGCTTTTAATGCTAAAATCGTTTTTCTTAATTGGTCTTTATTATTTACCACGACAGATATTCTTCCTTGAAAAAATCCTTGATTACCATCCATACTAATAGAACGCATATCTAATTTTAAATCATTTGTAATGAATCCTGTAATGCGTTGAGCTACACCACGACCATCAATACCCGTAATAAGCAAAGTAGCTAAAAAATCTGTATTGTCAGAATCAATCCACTCCGCTTTTTTCATTCTATATGCATAATTAGCCATTAGATGTTCTGCATTTGGGCAAGTATTTCTGTGTATTTTTACTTCTCCTAAAGAAGTAACATATGCAAATACAGGGTCACCTAATACGGGATTGCAACAAGTAGCTAAAGAGTGTTTAAATTGATCTGCTGGTTGATTATCAATCATTAATTTAGGCTTTCCTGTAAAATTGCGTTTTGCCCTAAAATGGGTGGGTTCTTTAGGGCTGATTTGTTTGTCCTCTTTTTGCTCTGCTTTTTCTTCTATAATACTTAGCTTGCCACCAATACATTCAAATTTTTTGAGTTCTTTCTGAATATTAATAGTTTCTTTAAAAATAGCATAATATAAGTCTGGTCTAGATTGAAAGTCAAAGTGACTAACTAACATATCTACATTGAGCTCAAAATCTGCTTTTACCCCTTTTAGTTTTCTCATGAGGGTTTCTTTGCCTAATTCTCCTTTTTTCCTTCGTTCTTCCTTCATAGAAGAACGAATTTTAGCTCTTGCTTTTCCAGTTATAACGAAATTTAGCCAGTTCTCAGAAGGTTTTTGAGCATTGTTTGTTTCAATAGCAACTTGATCACCATTTTGTAAAGGATGTCCTAGTGGTACTAGGATATTGTTAACCTTTACAGCCCTACAATGATAGCCTACTTCTGAATGTATGGAAAAGGCAAAGTCTAAAGCAGTAGCTCCTTTGGGCAAAATTTTCATATCTCCCTTAGGAGTAAATACAAAGATTTCTTCTTTGTATAAATTGGTTTTAAAATCTTGTAAAAATTCAACAGGGTCTCCTTCCTGATTCTCTAATATATCCCTAATATTATCCAACCATGAATCAAAAACATTAAATTGATTTTGTTTGACCCCTTTATATTTCCAATGGGCAGCGAATCCTTTTTCTGCAATTTCATGCATTCTTAAAGTTCTAATTTGGACTTCTACAAACTTCCCTATAGGTCCAATTACTGTTGTATGTAAAGATTCATAACCGTTAGCTTTTGGAGTGGTAACCCAATCTTTTAATCTTTCAGGTATTGGAGTATTTAATTCAGTGACAATGGTATATACTTTCCAGCAAATTAATTTTTCTTCTGCTAAAGGAACATCCAATATGATTCGAATGGCAAATAAATCGTATATTTCTTCAAACTCAACTCCTTTGGTTTTTATTTTATTCCAAATTGAAGAAATTGATTTTGGTCTGCCAGATATTTGATAATCTATACCTAAAGCATCTAGTTTAGAAATTAAGGGTGAAATGAATTCCCCTATATATTCGTTCCTGCTTTTTTTAGTTTCTTGCAGCTTATCAGCTACGTATTTGTACTCTTCTGGTTGAAGAGATTTCATACAAAGGTCGTTGAACTCTGTTTTTATATTATAAAGACCTAATCGATGAGCTAATGGTGCATATATATAAGTCGTTTCAGAAGCTATTTTGAGTTGTTTGTGTGGAGGCATTGAACCGAGAGTCCTCATGTTGTGTAAGCGGTCAGCCATTTTGATTAAAACGACCCTTACGTCTTTTGCCATAGTACTCAGTACTTTTTTGAAATTTTCAGCTTGAGGACTCAAATTATCCATATTTAAATCCTTAAATTTTGTTAGGCCATCAACAATCATAGCAATCTTATTGCCAAATTCTTTTTCGATGTATTCAAGCGTGATGTCCGTATCTTCTACTACATCATGTAGTAAAGCACTAATAATAGCTGTAGGACCTAGTCCAATTTCTTCGATACATATACGTGCTACTTCTATAGGGTGCAAAATATAAGGCTCACCTGATTTGCGTCTTTGGTATTGGTGGGCTTCTAGCGCCAATTCATAAGCTTTTCTTACAGCAGCTTTGTCTTCTTTATTCATATTGTCAATAAAGGGACGAAGTAAATCTTTGTAAGCAATTCGAATTAACTTTTTATCCTTCTCGGTATAATTCATTCTATGATTAATATTTAAATAATAACATCTATCTAAATATAGACAATTTTTATTACAAAATAATGAATATATCTTTAAACAATACCCATTTTATTTATATAAAAATAAAATTAAATAAAAATAAAGAAATCTTTTTATTTTTTATAGGGATTTTTAAATCCTTATCTCTTTTTTATTTTAGGGAAGCTGTTGTTTGTGACTTTTGTAAAATCAGTCGTATTAATAATAGTTGTAATCCAATTATTTTTTAACGAAATTATTAAAATTAAAACATGAATTTATTAAGTTTATTACAAGACCAAGTAGGTAGCACATTAGCTCAAAAAGCTAGCTCATTTTTAGGAGAAAGTGAAGACAATACAAAATCGGCACTTAGTGGCATTATGCCAACCTTATTAGGAAGTTTAATCAGTAAAGGTTCTTCTGAAAGCGGAGCTTCAGGATTATTAAATATGATTACTAGTGGGGGACATAATGGAGGAATCCTAGATAATATCGGTGGTTTATTTAGTGGTGGAGATAGTACTTCTGGTTTAATGTCAACAGGAAGCGGAATTTTATCATCTTTATTAGGTGATAAATTAGGCGGAATTACTCAACAAATAGCAAGGTTTAGCGGTGTTAGTGAAAGTTCGTCTTCATCTTTGATGAAAATGGCTGCACCAATGATGATGGGAATGTTAGGAAAACAAGTAAGCAGTCAAGGACTTAATGCTGCTGGTTTGATGAATTTATTAGGAAGTCAAAAAGATTTCGTAAAATCAGCAATGCCTTCAGGTTTATCAGGTTTAGGTGGTTTATTAGGTTTTGCAGATAATATTAAGGAAACAGTAAGTAATGTTGGCGGAAAAGCAGTAGAAGTTGGTGGAGACGTAGTGGAAGCAGGAGCTAAAGCAGGTGGTTCTATCTTAAGATGGTTGTTGCCTGTATTATTAGTTTTATTAGCTTTAGGATATTTTGGAATTCGTACGGGTTGTAGTGCTGTTGATAATGCTGCCGATACGGTAACCAATACAACTGGAGATGTAGTTGATAAAGCGGGAGATGTAGCTAGTAATGTTGCTGATAAAGCAGGAGATGCAGTAGATAAAGTTAAAGATGCTTTAACTAAAGTTACTTTGCCAGGAGGTGCTGAAATTTCTTATGCAGCTAATTCATTTGGAGAAAAAGTAGTTAATTTCTTAAATGGAGATGAAAAAAATTATGAAACAGCTTTTACGTTCGATGGATTAACTTTTGAAACAGGTTCTGCTAATTTAACAGAAGCTTCTAAAACACAATTGGACAATTTAGCCGCTATTTTAACAGCTTATCCTGATACTAAAATTAGAATTGAAGGACATACTGATAATACTGGTGATGCTGCTAATAACAAAAAATTATCTTTAGATAGAGCCAATACAGTTAAAAACGCATTATTACAAAGAAAAGTGGTTAATCAAAGAATTGAAGCAATAGGATATGGTCAAGAAAAACCAATTGCCGATAATACAACAGATGAAGGAAAAGAGGCGAACAGGAGAGTCGATTTATATTTTATTAAATAATCATAATATAATAACATATTATAAAATTTAATAATTTTTGGCAAAGTCCTTGATGTACTATCAAGGACTTTGTTTTTTATTTTTATATAATAATTACACTATTTTTGTTGTTTTATTTATATAAATAAAACAACAACTTAAATGATAAAGAATTTTCTTTATTATTTGGAGAGTTCTAATATTTTTGAGAAAACCGTAATAGAGTAGAGATGAATATTATTAATTTATTAAAGTATCAGTTGGGAAAAGACCTCAACGAACAAGCATCTGTTTTACTTAATGAAAATAAAGGGAGTATAGAAAAAGCAACAGATGCTATTTTTCCTTCTTTAATGGCAGTCTTCGCGAAGAATGCTCAATCCAATGATTTAATTAATGTAATCCAAAATGCTTTTAGAGAAAAGGGAATGGATGGTTCTGTTCTTAATTATACCTCTAATTTGTTTACAGGAAGCAAAGAAACCAATGAATTGATGTCCCAAGGGGCTAATATGCTTAACCAATTTATAGGAGCTAAACAGTATGATTTTATCAATGCAGTGGCGGATTATGCAAATATCAAAAGTGGTTCTGCCTTGAGCTTGGTAAAAATGTCTATGCCATTATTAGTGAGCACTATTGGAAATCAATTTACTAATCAAAATCTAGATGCGACGGCTTTAAGGTCATTGTTGAGTTCTCAAAAAGGACACATTGGAGCTGCTTTGCCCAATGGTTTTTCGGGTCATCAAATATTAAATGAGGTTAACATTGCCCCCGCAAAGCCAGTCCAACCCATTAAAAAAGAAGAAAAAGTATTAGTAAGTACTATTAATAAACCAGTAAAAGAACCTGTAAAAACAATAAACAATTCTTATAATGTCAGTCCACCACCCCAACCTGTTAGTCCACCGCCACCGCCACCAAGAGTAGTAGAACCAACAATTCAAGCACCTAAAAAATCGTCTAATATAAGCAAATGGTTGCCTTTGATTATAGGAGGTATTATTGGTTTGTTGGTATTAATATTTACAATAAGAGCATGTAGCAATACTAAAGCAGTAGTAGAAAATAAAGAGCAAAAATCTAAAGAACTTGTTGAAAATGAAAAAACAAAAGCAAATACCTCAGAAGTAAAAGAAAATACTACGAGTAATCCTCCCGTAACACCTCAATATAGAGGAAATTTCAAAAGCGATGTAGAGGCTTTATTAACGAGTAAAAGTAGTGGAGCTAATCTAGCAATAGCGGATTTGAAATTCAAGTCGGGAACAGCCATTATAAGTTCTTCAAGTCGTTATATTATTAAAGATTTAGCCGATGCAATGAAAGCCCAACCCGCTGCAAATATTATCGTAAATGCGCCTACTTTTTCTCAAGCAGTTTCTGTCAAAAAAGGTTTGATGGACGCAGGAATTAATAGAGATAGAATACAAACAAAAGGAAATAGTAATAATTTAAATATTGAACTTCAATAAAAATTAATTATAATTGTATTATTAATATAAAATTATAAAGAAATTTCTTTATGAAAACTGTCGTCATCACTGGAGCAAGCAAAGGAATAGGCAAAGCTATTGCCAAGGCATTCGCAGAAATGAATCAATGGAATATCATCATTTGTGCAAGAAATACAACCGATTTGCAAGCAACCAAAGAAGAAATTATAGGACAATATCCTAATAATAATTTTTATACTTATACTGTTGATATGAGTATAAAAGAACAAGTCCTAGATTTTGCACAAAAAATAAAAGATACAGTTGAAACAGTCGATGTTTTAGTGAATAATGCAGGTGTATTTATCCCTGGGGCAATTAGCGAGGAAAAAGAAGGACAACTAGAACTCATGATGAATACCAATTTATATAGCGCTTATCATTTGACTAGAGCCATTTTGCCAATGATGAAAGAACAACAATCTGGTCATGTTTTTAATATCTGTTCTGTCGCAAGTAAAATAGCCTATCCTAATGGTGGTTCTTATTCCATTTCTAAATTTGCCTTGCTTGGCTTCTCTAAAGTGTTGCGAGAAGAAATGAAACCCTTGGGGATTAGAGTAACATCCGTACTGCCTGGTGCGACTTGGTCTGATTCATGGAAAGGAGTTGATTTACCTGAATCCCGCTTGATGCAAGCCCATGATGTCGCTCAAATGATTAAATCAACCTACTTGCTCAGTCCTTCCGCTGTTGTCGAAGATATCATCCTTCGTCCTCAATTGGGAGATTTGTAAAAGAGCAGTTTTTAGTAGAGTTTTTATTAGCATTTATCTAAATAGCGAGCAATTTTTTTTGTTTTTTATTAATTTAATAATAAAAAATGCCTCCATATTCTGACATATTAGATTATGACTACCATTCAGAAAAAATTCCTGAAGGGGAAAAGTTAATATGGTCAGAAAAAGTACACTTACCTCTACAATTTAGATTACAATTTTGGTTAAAAGAATTCGATTTTAAAAACTGGTTGGTTATTTCTATAGTTTTAGTATTACTTATCTATTTTTATTCTTTAGATGAAATGTTTATAGTATTATTTATAATAGCTTTAGTTCCTGTTTCATTAGTCTATTTTACCATCAGTTACGTTTCTAATCCAGAAAGAAGTCCTATAGATGATTTTTTTAGATTTATAATTGCCTTAAAGAAATATTGTGTTGATTGGCTGATTCTAAGTTTTCCTTTATTACTATTACTTTTTTATATTTTATTCGATAGTATTGATTATTTAATACATATATCTTGTGTATTATTAACAATTAAATTTATTTTAATTGTAATCAATACTAGAGCTTACTATTTGTTAAGTGATAAATCATTTGTTATTTACAAAAGATGGGGCTTTAATAAAAAGATTCCTTTATCAAGTATATATGAAATAGAATATTATTCTTTAGGTTTCAATAAAAATTATATTAAAATAATAGCAATAAAGAATAATTATTTATTGAATGATTCAAGGCTTATTGGATTATTAAAAGAAGAAAGTCAATTAAAATCAAAATTGAGAAAACAGATTGAAAATGCTGTAAATTTTAAAACCCATTTCAAAAGTTTTTTAGATAAAAATTGTAATTATTATCATGATAATAAATTGGCTATAATAGATGAAAAAAATGAGCAATATTTAGAGCATCAAGACAATGAAAATGAAGCCTATTATTTGACATCAAAAAAGATGATTTATATTTATAATAAAAAAGTAATATTTGAAATCCCTTATCAAAACATCAAGGATATTAAATTAATGCCAACACCTAGAATAAAAGTCAATTTAAAACAAGGATTTAGTATTAATAAATCTAAAAGTAATCAACAAGTGTTTTATATGAAATTCGATTCAGATGAAAAATCTAAATATTTTTATGAATTGATTGCTCAAAGAATTTCAAAAGATTGAATTCCATTAATAAAGAATTTTCTTTATTAATGATGTTTTTATTTGTTTATTATTATTAATATTAATAAAAAACATATACTAAATCTGTATTCCTCAATATTTTGTACTCAACACTTACTATATTTGCACTTCAATTAAGAGCATGTTTAAATTTTAATCTTTATGAGAATCAATATATTAAGAACTTGTCTTTATAAATATTTTATCGTTTATCCCGATAAACTCAAAAATATTTATTTCGCCAAAACCTTAATCTATTGATTCTCCTTGTGATAAATTTTTAAACATGCTCTAATTTTCAACATTAAAAATCTTAATATATGAATTTTGATTTAATCGTAATTGGGACAGGTCCTGGAGGATATGTAGCTGCAATTCGAGCAGCACAATTAGGTATGAATGTAGCCGTTGTAGAACGCGAATCACTTGGTGGTATTTGCTTGAATTGGGGTTGTATTCCTACCAAAGCTTTATTAAAAAGTGCTCAAGTGTTCAATTATATTTCTCATGCAGAAGATTATGGAATTAAAGTAACTAATGCGAAAGCTGATTTTGATGCTATGATTAATAGAAGTAGGGGAGTAGCGAATGGAATGAGTAAGGGAATTCAGTTTTTAATGAAAAAAAATAAAATTACAGTCATCAATGGTAATGGTAAATTATTGAGAGGTAAAAAAGTAGAAGTAACAGATAAAGATGGAAAAGCTACTACCTATGATGCTCAACACATTATAGTAGCTACAGGAGCTAGAGCGAGAGCATTGCCTAATGTACCAATGGATGGCAAAAAAATAATTGGCTATAGAGAGGCAATGAGTTTAGATAAACAACCTAAGAAAATGGTAGTTATCGGAGCAGGAGCGATTGGAGTAGAGTTTGCATATTTCTATAATGCTATTGGAACAGAAGTGACTATTATTGAATATATGCATGGTCTAGTTCCTAGAGAAGATAAGGATGTTTCTAAAGAATTAGAAAAATCATTCAAGAAATTGGGTATTAAGACAATGGCAAATAGTGCCGTTCAATCTGTTGATACCAAAGGAAGTGGCTGTAAAGTTCTTGTAAAAGCCAATAAAGATGGCAAAGAAACGACTATCGATTGTGATATTGTACTTTCTGCTACGGGTGTAATGCCAAACACCGAAAATATTGGATTGGAAACTTTAGGTATTCAAACCAATAGAGGCTTGATAAAAGTAGATGAATTTTATAGAACTAGTGTGCCAGGGATTTATGCAATTGGTGATGTTGTCGAAGGTCCTGCCTTAGCTCACGTAGCTAGTGCGGAAGGCATCATTTGTGTTGAAAAAATAGCAGGTCATCATCCTGAACCAATGGATTATAATAATATTCCAGGATGTACTTATTGTTCTCCTGAAGTAGCATCTGTTGGCTATACAGAAGCTGCTGCTAAGGAAGCAGGTTATGATATCAAAGTAGGGAAGTTTCCTTTTTCTGCATCTGGAAAAGCCAGTGCTGCAGGTGCAAAAGAAGGTTTTGTAAAAGTAATTTACGATGCTAAATATGGTGAATTATTAGGTGCTCATATGATTGGTATGAATGTAACTGAAATGATTGCCGAAATTGTCGCTGCTCGTAAATTAGAAACAACAGGTCACGAGATTTTGAAGGCAGTTCATCCACATCCGACTATGAGTGAAGCAGTAATGGAAGCTACCGCAGCCGCTTATGACGAAGTGATACATTTATAATATTTTTTTTATTATATTAATAATATAAAACACAAAAGCAATTGAAAACATTTTCA
>JAHDBK010000060.1 GCA_020630455.1 Saprospiraceae bacterium | reverse complement strand
TTTTAAAACATTTTTTAAATATAAAGAAATTTCTTTATAAATGCCTAAACTAATAGAAGGAAAAATAGTGAAAATCATTAACGAAACCGAAAAAACTAAGCGGTTTTGGTTAGAAGTTCAGCAAGAAGAAATCTTGGACTTCAAGACAGGGCAATTCATTACTATGGAATTGCCTATTCACGAAAAAAGGCATTTGAGAAAAAGGAGTTATTCTATTGCAAACATTCCAAATGATGACAATTTACTTGAGCTTTGTATTGTAAAATTAGAGGGAGGCTTGGCGACTAGCTACCTCTTTGAAAAAACAAGTATTGGTACAACTATTCCTTTCAAAAAACCACAAGGAGTATTTACTTTGCCTAATGTTTTAGACAAGGAAATAATAATGATTTGTACCGGTACTGGGATTGCTCCTTTTAGAAGTATGTTATTAGATGTTTTTAATCAAAACAAATCACATCAAGGCATTCATTTAATATTTGGTACGAGGTATGAAAAAGATATTTTATATTATAATGAAATGTTAGATTTTAATAATAATAAAAATAATTTTCATTATAGTGTAGCTTTGTCTAGGGAAGACCATCCTTTACATCAAAATGGATACGTCCATGCTATTTATGAAAAAGAATATGCCGAAGTAAACCCCAATAGAGTGTTTTATCTTTGTGGTTGGTCTCAAATGGTAGACGAAGCAGTCGAAAGACTCAAAAAATTAGGTTATGAAGATCGACAAATGAAAGTTGAGTTGTATGGTTAAATTAGATTAAAATACCATGAAAAAATCCAGCTATATTCCCATTTTAAATCATATTACCACAGTGTGTAGGTTATTGCCCAACTACCTCCAAGCACTAATCTTTATATTTTTATACATTGGATTTCAATTTTTAATACTTACTGATTTCATTTTCTATGTCATCATTGGTTTAGAAGTCATATTCATTATTCTTTTAAGCCAAAAGTTCATTATTTATAAAAAAATTTCTAATCTAAAAACAGCAATTGAATTGCAAATTCTGTGGATAAAATCAAAAAAAGATGCATATAAAATAAAGATATATTTCATTATTTTTATTCTAATGACAATAGGACTAATCTATATATTTAAAAGTATGCCATTTGACTGGATTTCTTTCATTAGCTCTACCTTATTGGTAATACTATTTTCCCTAAAAGCATTTTATTATGTTCCTGAAACATATATTAAAATTAACGAACGATGGAATTTAGAATTTCACAATATTTTTCAAGGATTTGTTTATACTTTTAATATCAAAGAAATTCAATTAATTAGCCTCTATAATGGTATGATTATTATTGAAACAAATAAAGAAACTTTAAAACAAAAAATCGAATTTTATAATCATAAAGAAAAAGAAAGGTTATACAAATTCATATCAGCATTAGAGCTAAATGTAATTAATAATCGGAGTCGGTTCGTAGAGATAGGAAATTAAAAAAATAACAAAATTTCTTTATTTCTACTTCAAACCACTTATCAATTCGGCCGTGATTTTTGCAGAAAGTAAACAGAGCGGAATACCCCCACCAGGATGTACAGAGCCACCACAGAAATATAGGTTTTTTATCTTTTTAGAAAAATTAGCATGGCGATTGAATGCGGCCATCATATCATTTGAAGCGGTACCATATAAAGAACCTCCAAAAGATGAGGTTCTCAATTCAATACTTCGAGGGTCGAGTATATTTTCTGTTTCTATTAATGGCTCAATCGAGGTGTTTAAATTTCTATTGATTTTATTAATAATATTCTTTTTGGCTAATTGAATCATAGTATCCCAATCTTGACCATTATTATGTGGCACATTTATCATTACAAACCAATTTTCACAAGCTTCAGGAGCGTCGTCTTTGTGATACTTCGATGAAATATGTATATAAATAGTCGGGTCATCATCTATTCGACCATTCGCCATTTCATCGAATTCTTTTTTATAATTATTACTAAATAAAATATTGTGTAAGTCCAATTGAGGAAAGGATTTTTTTATTCCCCAATAAAATATTAGAGCAGAAGACGAACGCTCGTTTTTTATAACTGAAGAAGGTGTTTTTTGCTTTTTAAGTAAACGTTGATATGTCGGATATATATCCATATTACTAATTACAATATCAGATAAATTAGTCTTTCCATTCACAGAAACACCAATCGCTTTATTATTCTCTACCAAAATTTCATCTACTTTAGCATTTAAATGAAACTGCACGCCTAATCTTTTTGCTAATAAATAAAGAGATTTTGTTATATTTATCATACCTCCTTTTGGAAAAAATGCTCCAAAATGATGCTCAAAGTGAGGAATAATATTCAAGATACCCGATGCTTTATAAGGATTAGAACCATTATAAGTAGCAAAGCGATTAAAAAATTGAACCATTTTTTTATTATCGAAATGAGCTTCATTTACTTGATGCATACTTTTAAATATATCCAATTTATGAAACCGCAATAAGGCCTTTAAAACATCTTTAGACCACCAAGTTTTTAATTGGTGAATTGATTTTTCTAAGAATATCTTACCTGTAAGTTCGTATTTCAATTGGCTGTCTTCTAAAATATTTTTTAGTTGTCCTTTAGGTATTTTTAATTTGGTTTCTAACTCTGATTCAAATTTATCTATATTTTTATATGCAGAAAGCCTAGTACCATCTTCCCAAAAATAATTGCATATATTTTCTAATTCTTGATAATCAAAATGTGCTCTTGGATTCTCATTGGCTAATTCAAAGAGTTCATCTACATAGTGAGGCATTGTAAATAGTGATGGCCCTGCATCAAAGCGATAATTTCTATTAGTTATCTCACTTAATTTCCCACCAACATAATCATTTGATTCGAAAACTTCGACTTGAAAGCCTTTTGTTTTTAACCGTATTGAAAGTGCTATTGCCCCTATACCAGAGCCTATTATTATTGTTTTTTTTGACATTCTTCAGTAAATAATCATTAAAATTAAGAAAAAATTATATTCGTTAAATATATATATGTATATTTACGAATTATATTTTGAATCACTCCACAAACTTTTTTTTATTTTTTTCGTACAACACAAAAACATTTCAAATTTACCCTTTGAAAATCAAATTTAAGTCCCTTTAAGCAATAATTACTTAACTTAAACATTTTAACGTGATGAAAAAGACATTTCTATTACTATTTCTTTCTTTAATGCTAATACACCATTCCTACTCCCAAGACACTCCAACAACCTCTTCTAGTACTACCGTTAATGGTGTAGTGATTAATATTACTACAAGTGCTGATGGTATGGCTGTTAGTGGTTCTAGTGTAACTGAAAATGACGATGTGGGTGTTCGCTTTGCCGCTAGAAATTTAGGTGATGCTTGGGAGTCCGCCAATACAACAGCAGGGTCTACATTTTGGCCTTCTTTTGGAGACATAACAGGCATAAGCTCTGGTGCAGGAGCTATTACGGGTTTAGTCTTACCTGATGGTACAGCCTATGGAGGCACTTGTAATTTCTCAGTGAGAGATATGGGTGCTCCTTTTCAACCAGACCCCACTTTAAGAACCAATGTACTAGGCACAGTTTCATCAATTTCATTAGAAACATTGATAACTGATGAGACAAGTGGCACTTTACAAGACAATGCACCTAAACCATTAGGCTCTGGTGCTTCATATTCTGAAAATTCAGGAGGCTCTGCAAACAATGATAAAAATGCCTTTTTATTTGAATTTTCTGTTCCAATTGATGATATTGGCTTCTTTTTGGGAGATGTTGAAAATACTTCTACAGGAGTTGATTTTGAAACGGGAATTGTAGAAGTATACGATGCTTCTAATACTCTATTACATAGCTTTAATTTAGTAACAACTACTTCACCTGATGATTGTGCTTCTTTTACTACATCTGCAAGTTCAGACCCATCTGCAGAAGGATGTGGTAGTGCCGAAACGATATGGGTAGACATTCAAGATACAGATGGTACGGCATCAATTAGTAAGGTCTTAGTCATTGTAGGAGATTATAGAGATGACCCCACACAAATCCCTTCAAATGGAGGCAGCGATAATGGAGGAGATGAACACTTGAGTTTTACTGGTTTGACTATTGGAGGTACAAATGTAGCGAATACCTGTCCAGGTTTAAATGGTGATAGAGTATTTATTAGTGAAATTAATTATGATGATTCTGATGGTGCTCCAGATGAATTTGTTGAAATAGCTGGTCCTGTAGGAACAGATTTATCCGACTACGTTCTTGTAAATATTGATGCCGATGGCGATGAAAATGCTCTAACAAGATTTTTAACTGGAACAATACCAGAAAGCGAAGGTGACGGAGATGGAATGGGGGCTCTTTCTTTCCCATATGATTACGCTAATACATTAAAAGGATTAATATTAGTTAATACTGCAACCAATGAAATTGTAGAAGCTATTAGCTGGGAAGGTACTATTGATTTATCTACTAATGCATTTATGAGAGGCACTACTACTGCCAATGATTTAACTGGAGAATTATTTGGAGATTTTACTACTACTAATATAGGTACTGATACTGGAACATCTAGCCTAGTTCGCTCTAATAATGCTACTGCTTCAACAGTAGAATCTTTAGACGCTAACGGTTGTCCTCCTGCTACTTTCTTTAATCAAGATGCTAATGGAGGTGTACTTCCTGTATCATTAACATTTTTTAATGTAGAAAAAAGAGCAACTACTTCTATCTTAAAATGGCAGACAGCTTCTGAAGAAAACAATGATTATTTCAGAGTAGAGCATAGTTTAAATGGAGTAGATTTTAATACACTAGCAGAAGTAGAGGGGCAAGGCAATTCTGTTGAAATTACAGATTACAATTATGTTCATGAAACGCCAAGTATTGGTAATAATTATTATAGATTAGCCCAAGTTGATTTTAGTGGTGAAATTACTTATACAGGAGTTAAAATAATTTCATTTGGCAAAAATCAATCTTTATCAATTCAACCTACTTTTGTTGAAAATAATTTAAATGTAGTTTTTGAAAATTCGTTAGAATCTAATACTAGTTATTCAATTATAGATGTAGCGGGAAACGTAATAAAACAAGGTCAAATTAATTCAAATACTAAGTATCATAGTATTAATGTTCAAGATTTGTCTAGAGGTGTTTATTTTATAATTGCTAATGAAAAAGGTAATAGAATTACTAACAAATTCATTAAGAAGTAATTACATCATTTAAACCATTAATATTTAAAAGCCTGATAAGAGTAAAAATTCTTATCAGGCTTTTATTATTAACAATAAAACAATAAAAAATCATAAACTAAATATTATATTTACGTTAAAATATCTCATATTTTTCAACTAAACGCCTCTATAAAGTCAAAGAAGTTTAATTTCGTAATTTTTATAGAAATTAACAAACACATACTTAACATATTTGATTAAACTAAACATTTTTTAACTTATGAAACAATTTTTAACTCTTGTTTTGTTTTCATTCTTTTTGATTGGAAATAACTTTTCTCAAGTAATTATTACCCAAGTAGGTGATCCAAGTGACAATGCTAGTTGTAGGTTTTTAGAACTATATAATGTAGGTTCTTCACAAATCGATTTATCTCAAGTAGATTTAAGAAGATATGCAAATGGAAGTACCTCTTCTACAAATCGTAGACTAGAAGGTACATTATGCCCAGGTGAGTTTTACGTCATTGCGGTTGATGCCGCAGCATTTAATACTTGTTTTGGATTTGCTCCAGATTTAGAATTAACAATAATCACTAGTAATGGTGATGATGATTATCAACTTTATGATGTACAAGCAGGTGCTTCTATCGATGTTTTTGGTATCATTGGTGTAGACTTAACAGCAACTTGCTTAGACCATGAAGACGGTTATGCCGATAGACAAAGTACAGCAACTACTCCAGACCCAGATGGAGACAATGAAGCTGATTGGATAATTTATAATGATGATGGTAATGCTACAGACCCTACTGGTTGCACTGATTATAATTCAAGTCCAACCGCAGGTATGGGAGCAATGAATGTAGTACATTTTACAGGTAGTGCTGCTCCTGGAGTATGGTCTGGTTCTACTACTCCTTCATGTGCTATAAATTACTTAATACTATCTCAAACATCATGTTCAGGTACAGATGCTACTGTAAGCCTTGATGTGAATGTTTGCGAACCTGCTACTACTTTTACATTAACGGTATCTCCTGACCCAGGTAGCTTATCTGGAACTTATAACCACGCAGATTTACCCATATCTCTTGCTGGATTTTCTGGAGATAATAGTACTACATATAACCTTACAGTTGATTATGGTGGAGGATGTACAGCAATGGAATCTTTTGTGATTAGTTGCCCAATGGCTTCTGTTTCATTTGTTAGTAGTCGATTTGATACAAATCAAAACGGTAGTTATGTTGCAGATGGAGATAGAGACGCTGCTGCTGCTCTGGATGATGCATGGGAGACTTCAGAAGGAGCCCCTTGTGCAGCACAATCTGGTACTTTTGATGCTACTTATGGTTTAATGACTTTTGATGACGCTACGGGCACAGGTACTGTGACTGGTTTAGTAGAGACAAATACAGGGACAGATTCTCAAACAGGAGACATGTATGCTGGAACAGTTACTTATACATTGAGAACAGTTGGCTCTTTTCCTTACGGTGATATAGATGAAACAGGTTCTTCTGCTGTTGGTATTTCTGATGATTTACAAGGAGCTCCAGCTCCAGAATCTAGTTTTCCTCGTTTTAGTTCAACAGGTAATTTGAATTTAACTTCTCAAATTTTAATAGAATTAAGTGTACCTGTTAATAATTTAACTTTTTGGATTGGGGATATTGAAACAACTTATAGTTGTGGGGGAACAAACTACCCAGCTACCTTAAAATTATTCAACGCTGATGATGTTTTGATTCAAGAAGAAATAATTCCAACACTAACTCCTGACCAAAGTTTATGTACTGGAAGTACACATAATGGTACAGGTTATTTAGGTTGTGGAAATACAGAAACACATTTTGTGAATATAACAAGTTCTCAGGCAGATATTTCCAAGGTCTTACTAACTGTAGGTGATTTTTGTAATGGAAGTTCTCTTTCTGAACATTTATCTTTTGGTGGAGTTTCTTTAGGAGGAACTTGCAGTGTTGTTTTACCTGTTGAATTGAATTTCTTTGAAGCAGAAAAAAGAGATGAATCTTCATTATTAACTTGGCAGACTGCCTCTGAAGAAAATAATGACTACTTTATTATTGAACATAGTTTAGACGGTAGAAACTTCTCTGAAATCGGGATGGTTAATGGAAGTGGAAACTCTTTAGAAATTATTGATTATTCATTTATTCACGAAACACCTTCTTATGGTATCAACTATTATAGATTAACTCAAGTTGATTTTGACGGCACTACTGTTTCTACAAAAATTAGAACAGTTTCATTTGGAAGAAAACAAGCTTTTTCTTTACAACCAACTATTGCTTCTGATGAATTAAATGTTATTTTTGAAAATACACTAGAACTTGACGCAGACTTTATGATTGTCGATATTGCTGGTGCAATAATAAATCAAGGAAGGTTTACTGAAGGTTCTCAAAACGAAACAATTAATGTATCTAATTTGAGTAAAGGAGCTTATTTCTTTATCATAACTGATAATCAAGAAAGGTTAATAGAAAGATTTATTAAAAGATAAATTTAATAATTTTTAGAGCATATCTAAATTTGAAAAAACAGAGATTTACTAAAAAAGTAAATCTCTGTTTTTTTATAATATATATTATCATAGAACTCAATTTAAACTTGTTCTTCAAATATTAAATCTCAATAAAAAGCGTTTTGCTAATATTATTTTTATCTTTGAATAAATATATTTTAAATCAACCAACATTATGAATATTAATAAGCTTAGATTTTCAAGGAAAGAATCGACCGATTTTTTCCAAACTATCCGTATTCGAGTCAACCAACATTTTGAAGAAAATGGAATTGAAAAAACAGGTAATTGGAAAATGTATAATAAAACAGTTATCATGTTTAGTTTGTATTTCATTCCATTCATTTTAATACTAAGTGTCAATATGCCTGCCTATTTGGTAATTTTTATGTATTTAATAATGGGCTTTGGTATGTCGGGAATTGGATTAAGCATTATGCATGATGCCAATCATGGTTCATATACCAAAAATAAAATTATAAATAAAATTTTAGGCTATTCTGTTAATATTATTGGAGGTAGTTCATTTACTTGGAAAATCCAACATAATATATTACACCATACTTATACCAATATTTATGAAATGGATGAAGACATTCACGATAAACCATTTTTAAGATTATCGCCTTACGGCAAATACAAAAAATACCATCGCTTCCAGCATATATATGCTATGTTTTTATATTCATTGGCGACTGTAAGTTGGGTAATTATGAAGGACTTCAAACAGTTGATTGCTTATAATAAATCAGGCATGACTGAAAAAAGTGGATATTCTCCTAAAAAAGAAACGGCAATATTAATTATAAGCAAAACTATTTATTTCTTTTACATTATTGCCTTGCCAATGATATTAGGAATTTCTTGGTGGGTGGTCTTACTTGGTTTTTTAGTCATGCATTTGTTATCTGGATGGTTGATTACAACAATATTTCAATTGGCACATGTTGTTGAAGGACCTGAACACCATTTACCAGATCCTTCAGGGACGATGGACAATACTTGGGCAATTCACCAGTTAAAAACTACTGCTAATTTTTCTAAAAACAATCCTATTATTTCTTGGTTTATTGGAGGTTTAAATTACCAAATAGAACACCATCTATTTCCTCACATTTGCCATGTTCATTACAAAGAAATTTCTAAAATCGTCAAAAAAACCGCTAAGGAATTTGATTTACCTTATTATGAATACAAATGGTTTTTTGGTGCTTTAGCTTCTCATTTAAGGGTATTGAAATCTTTTGGACAACCAAAAGAGGCATTCTCAGTCGCCTCTTAATTAGAATACATACTTTATTTTTATGAATAAAAATGAATTAGATTATATTTTTTATGGTACTGAAGCATTAGCTTCCGATATTGAACATTTTATTCAACATATTTTCAAAGCTAATGAACAAGCACAAAAAAACAATAAAAGACAAACACCCATTTGCATTTGGGGTTTTCATGGTATTGGTAAAACCGAGTTAGTCGAACAATTTGCTAAAAACAATAACTATGCTTTTAGCTATATAGCCCCTGCCCAATTTGAAGAAATGGGAGATTTATTAGGCATGCCCACAATCAAAGGTGACACTACTATTTTTGCTGCTCCCGAATGGGTTCCCCAGCAAGAAGAAAAGGGAATTTTATTAATAGATGATGTAAATAGAGCGGACGATAGAATTTTAAGAGGAATTATGCAATTGCTTCAAAATTATGAATTGAGCAGTTGGAAATTGCCTAAAGGTTGGCAGATTGTTTTAACGGCTAATCCAGATGGCGGAGATTACTCTGTAACGCCCTTAGATGATGCGATGCTAACTCGTATGATGCACATTACTATGATTTTTGATGTAAAAGAATGGGCTAAATGGGCTGAAAAAAACCACGTAGATTCTAGAGGAATCAATTTTGTGTTGACTTATCCAGAAATATTAGAAAATGGCTCAAGAACTACTCCTCGTTCCTTAGTTCAATTTTTTCAAAACATAACAGCCATTGATGATTTATCCAAAGAATTAGCTACCGTCCAACTCTTAGCAGATGCTTGCTTGGATAAGGAGACTGCTGCCGCTTTCATTGCATATATTAATGATCACCTTAGTGAACTTCCTAGTCCTGATGAGATTTTAAATAGCGACAATTTTCAAGAAAAAATAACAAATAATCTTTATCAAATCATCCATAAAGAAACTTTCAGGGTAGATATATTAGCTGCTTTGAGCACTCGACTAAGCAATTATATTTTATTGAATAGTAATAACATATCAGAGCAACAAGTAAATAATCTTACTTCATTTTTACAAATGGAATTTTTACCCAATGATTTGAGGTTAACAATCGCTCAAGATTTAATGAGTGGAGATGAAAAAATCAGAAACATTATGGCTCATCCCGATTTAAGTGCAATTTTACTTGAAAATATGTAGTAAAAATGATAAGAAAGTGGAAACTCAAAGCAATTGTACAAAAAACAATTTCATACCTACCTTATAAAGAAAAGGTTAATTATTTATTTCAAAAGAATATCACAAAAGGGGTTCAATTAACCGATGAATATTTTGAAAATAAAATAACTCATGCACAAGATCATTTCAAGTTTTTAAAAAAATATAAAACTACTTCTTCAAAAACTCAAGTTCTTGAATTAGGAACTGGCTGGTATCCGATAATTCCACTTGCTTTTTTTCTAAGCGATTTAGATAATATTATTTCAATTGATTTACAATCTTGGCTTACAAAAAAGCATTGCATTACTACATTTTTAAAATTCAAAGAATGGAAAGAAAGTGGTCGTTTAAATGATTATTTAAATAATATTAATGAGGAAAGGTGGCAGTTAATTGAATCCATTATTATTAATAATGAACAAATTTCTCTTGACGAGATACTAAATAAAATTCATTTAAAAATAATTATAGGAGATGCTAGAAAATTAGACTTTGACAACGAAACATTCGATTTTATATGTTCTAATAATACATTTGAACACATTTATAAAAATGTTTTAATTGATATTATTAAAGAATTCCAAAGAGTTTTAAAAACAAATGGTTTAATGAGTCACTTTATAGATATGACTGACCATTTTTGTCATTTTGATAATAAGATTAACGAATATCATTTTCTAAAATATAGTCATCAAAAATGGACAATTATTGATAATAATATACAACCGCAAAATAGAATGCGTTTTAAAGATTATATCCAAATTTACGAAAAGTTAAACATTCCTATTATTCACACAGAAGTAAGAAAAGGAAGTTTGGAAAGACTTAGACAAATAACGATTTACAAAGAATTTGAAGGGTATTCCGAACAAGAATTGGCGATTACACATGGATATATTATTTCAAAAAAAATCAAGCAATTATAAAGAAAATTATTTATAATTGCTTGATTTTTTATTAATCCCAAGAAGGGATTAAACCTCTAACCCCCATATCCGTAATGATATCAGAATTAGCTGGTGTTTGCATATCTAAATCCAAGAGTCCATTTCCATTATTATCTACCCATTCTAGACTGTTATTAACAGAATATGACAATGTAATAACGATATCTTCTGTTTCATTACCTGTAATAGTGAGTGGTTGAGCAAAAGCACCTGTAACTACACAAGAACCTGCAGGGATAGGAGACGAATTAAATAGTGGGTTGACTACTGTTGTTGCTCCATCTGGTGCTTCGCCTACTACATTTTGATTGAAAGAACCACAAGAACCGCCTAAGTTGGTTTCAAAAACAAAGAAGCCTTGGCGTTTATCATCATTTACTGTTTCTGGTCTGCTCCTTGGCGTAATACTTTCTATATATACATTGTATCCTAAAAATGAAGCAACCGTTCCTGTTTGGGTAGTTCCTCCACAAATAGCAGGGTCTATCGGAGCATTCATAATATTAAATACAATATCATAATTTTGATAGGTCACCGATGTACGAATCCACTCATAAGAACCTGGAGCAATATTGCTCAAAGGAATAGAATAAAAAACTTCATTTTCATCAGCTACCATTGCTTTTCTAAAATCTACTGCCTTATCTCCTCCATCATGAGTTTCTTCTCCTTGGTAAGCAATTTGTCCTTCTCCTAAAAGTGTAAATGCACTTGGAGCCAGTTCTATATAGTGAATCGACATTCCGTGAAAATCGGGAGTTTGAGCAGCATGACCTGCAGGAATATCGGCTGGTAGTCCAATATTATTAAGCCTTTCTTGGTTTTCATCGAATACAAATTGGAAGCGAAGTTGAGGACCATCTTGATTATTGTTATCATTATCGTTGTCTTCTGTACAAGCACTAAAACA
>JAHDBK010000059.1 GCA_020630455.1 Saprospiraceae bacterium | reverse complement strand
TATAACATTAAAAAGTATTTTTTATTTTAAATTTGTTTAATATTTTTTTTAAAAAAAATGAAAAAAAAATGAAAAAAACACAACAATAATCAAGCATTAACTTATGTTTATGCCTATAAAAAAACACATCCTTAATTTCCTAATATTTATAATGGTGAAAAATCCTTTAAAAAACTAAACAACACATTTTAAATATCTTAATATTCATGGAAAAAAATCGTTTTAATAAATTAATGGTAGCCAATCGTGGCGAAATTGCAATTAGAATTTTAAGAGCAGCCTCTGAATTAGGTCTAACTACTGTCGCTGTCTATACTTATGAGGACAGATACTCTCTACATCGATATAAAGCAGATGAAGCATATCGTATAGGCAAAACTGACGAACCATTAAAACCATATCTTAATATTGAGGAAATAATACGCATTGCTAAAGAAAACGATATAGATGCTATTCATCCAGGATATGGGTTCCTTTCAGAAAATGTAGCTTTTGTTAAAAGATGTGAAGAAGAAGGAATTGTGTTTGTCGGGCCTCGTTCCACTTCAATGCAACGTTTAGGTGATAAAATGGAAGCCAAAATATTGGCAAGAGAAATTGAAGTGCCTGTTATTGAAGATAGTCAAGTGGATTTGGATGATATCAAAACAGCAACTAAGGAAGCCAAACGAATTGGTTTTCCTTTGATGATAAAAGCTGTTGCTGGCGGTGGGGGTAGAGGAATGCGAGTTGTTCACAGTGAAAAAGATTTTGAAAAAGCATTCAACGAAGCAAAAGGAGAAGCCAAAACAGCCTTTGGGAATGCAACCGTTTTTATAGAAAAATTCATTGCAAACCCCAAACATATTGAAATTCAGATTCTAGGTGATAATTTTGGAAACCTTGTCCATTTATATGAAAGAGATTGTTCTGTACAAAGACGATTTCAAAAAGTAGTGGAGGTAGCCCCTGCTACAACACTAAGTACCTCTGTCAAAGAAAGATTATATGATTATGCCTTGCGTATAGCAAAACACGCTGATTACAGCAATGCCGGTACGGTTGAGTTCTTAGTTGAAGGAGATGATATATATTTTATTGAAGTGAATCCTAGAATCCAAGTAGAACATACTATCACAGAAGAAGTAACGGGTATTGACATCGTTAGAACTCAAATTTTAGTAGCGATGAACTATCCTCTGCATCATCCTACTATATATATAAGGAGTCAAATGGATATTCAATGTCAAGGATATGCCATTCAGTGTAGAATTACGACAGAAGACCCTGCCAATAATTTTAAACCAGATTATGGAACCATAGTTGCTTATCGTTCTGCTGCTGGTTTTGGAATCAGATTAGATGCGGGAAGTGCTTATGCTGGTGCTAAAATATCCCCTTTCTTTGATAGTATGCTAGTAAAAGTAACCGCAAGAGGACGAACACTTAAAGGTGCTGCTCAAAGATTACATCGTGCCTTAACCGAATTTAGAATAAGAGGTGTAAAAAGCAATATGGGTTTCCTTATGAATCTTTTGAATGATGAAACATTCCAAGAAGGAAAATGTACGGTTAGCTTTATTCAAAACAATCCTCAAATACTTGAAATGCCTCGCTATAGAGATAGAGGAACTAAACTGCTTAATTATTTGGGAGAGACTATCGTTAATGGAAATAGTGATGTAAAATTTATTGATAATAATAAAATATTCAGAACACCTATTATTCCTGATTATGATAAAAATAGTTCATTCCCTAGAGGAAGTAAAACCTTATATAATGAATTAGGAAGAGAACGATTCATCAAATGGTTAAAAGACTCAAATATTATTCATTATACAGATACTACATTTAGAGATGCGCACCAGTCTTTGTTGGCGACTAGAGTGAGAACCTATGATTTGGAAAATATAGCCGAAGCATATGCTAGGCAATGTAATGATGTTTTTTCTGCTGAGGTATGGGGTGGAGCTACCTTTGATGTATGTATGCGATTTTTGAAGGAAGACCCTTGGACTAGATTGGCTATTCTTAGGAAAAAAATGCCTAATATCTTACTCCAAATGTTACTTAGAGGTTCAAATGCCGTTGGTTATACCGCATATCCAGACAATTTAATTGAACAATTCATCATCCAAGCAGCAGAAACAGGAATTGATATCTTTAGAATTTTCGATTCCTTGAATTGGGTTGAAGCCATGAAGTTCAGCATTAAAACAGTACGAGAAAAAACTAATTCTATTGCTGAAGCATGTATTTGTTATACAGGAGATATTACGGATTCGAATAAAACTAAATATAGTCTTGAATATTATTTAAATTTAGCCAAGCAATTAGAAGATGAAGGAGCACATATTTTAGCCATTAAAGATATGGCTGGATTGCTCAAACCACAAGCAGCTGAAATATTAATTTCAGAATTGAAAAAAGCAGTCAGTTTACCTATACATTTACATACTCATGATACTTCTTCAATTCAATCCGCTACTTATATAAAAGCGATTGATGCAGGAGTAGATATAATAGACGTTGCTCAAAGTTCAATGTCAGGTTTAACCTCGCAACCCAATTTTAATTCTATCGCTGCTTTCATCAAAGGACATGAAAGAGAAAATAAATTGAATTATGAAGCGCTAGAACAGCACTCTAATTATTGGGAAGCCGTAAGGCAATATTATTATCCTTTTGAAACAGAATTGAAATCGGGTACCGCTCAAGTATATGAACATGAAATTCCAGGAGGACAATACTCTAATCTTAGACCTCAAGCAAGGGGCTTAGGCTTGGAAGACCAATTTGAAACTATTAAAAAGAATTATCAAATTGCGAATGAATTATTTGGAAATATCGTTAAAGTAACGCCTTCTTCTAAGGTAGTGGGTGACATGGCTATGTTCATGACTTCTAATGGATATACTAAAGAAGATATTTTGGAAAAAGGCAATACCTTATCTTTTCCTGATAGTGTAAAGGCTTTATTTAGAGGAGATTTAGGACAAGCTTATCAAGGATTCCCTAAAAAACTTCAAAAAATGGTTCTCAAAGGCGAAAAGCCCTATACGGAACGCCCCAATGCTCACTTAAAACCAATTGATTTTGATAAGGAGTTTAAAGCATTTCAAGAAGATTTTGACTTTTGTGATTTTAAAGATTTTCTATCTTATAAATTATATCCTAAAGTATTTAAAGATTATTATGAACACTTCAAAAAGTTTGATGTCGTAAGAACACTGCCATCTCTTGCATTCTTTTTTGGCTTAAAGCCGAATGAAGAAATATTAGTAGAAATAGAAAATGGTAAAAACTTACTCATACAATACCTCAATACTTCTGCTCCTAATGACGAAGGAATTAGAACTGTTTTCTTTAAATTAAATGGACAAACTAGGGCAGTACAAGTACAAGATAGGCATCTAGCTGTTGAAAAAAAGGTAAATAGGAAAGCTGGTCAAGAAAAAGAAATTGGAGCACCACTCCAAGGCAGTCTTTCTCAAATTTTAGTTAAAGTAGGCGATAATATTAAGGTCAATACTCCTCTTTTCATTATAGAAGCTATGAAGATGGAAAGTACCATTACTTCTCCAATCAAAGGTAAAGTAAAGGCTATTCATCTAACAGAAAAGACAATGGTAGAACAAGATGATTTAATTATTGAATTGGAATAATACGCATTTAGAAAGATATTCATTTTATCTAAAAAAATAAAGAAAATTCTTTATTATCCTATATCTTGCATGCCTAATTGTTCGCTTAGTTTATTAATAATTATTTCGGATAATTTCTTTTTGGATTCTTGAGTCCACCCTGCAACGTGTGGACTTAAAATTACATTATCCATTTGATATAATTGTTGATATAAATAATCCTCTTCACTTGTAAATGTATGCGGTTTTTCATTTTCAAAAACGTCCAAACAAGCTCCACCTACTTGACCACTTTGCAATGCTTCTAATAAGTCTTTTGTATTCACAATACCTCCCCTTGAAGTATTAATAATAATTACTCCCTTTTTACATTTATTGATAAACTCTTTATCACAATAATATTGGGTTTCATCATTAAGTGGTAGATGGAAACTAATAATATCCGCCCTTTGTTGAATTTCACTTAATTCGACTGCTTGGGCATCACTAAATCCATCTTCATAGATGTATTTGTATTTATCATGTGCCAAAATATCTATAGAAAGGCTTTCTAGTTTTTTAGAAAAAGTACTGCCTGTATGTCCAAAACCTATAATGCCAATGGTTTTGCCCTGTAGTTCAAAACCCCTATTTTTTTCTCTATTCCACTCTTTTTTTCTTACTTCTTTATCTGCTCTATGTAAATTATTAGCCAACGCTAAGAGCATACCTAGAGCATGTTCTGCAACTGCATTACAATTACCTTCAGGAGAATTGATAATCTTAATATTATTAGAAGCAGCATATTCTTGGTCTATGATTTCCATCCCAGAGCCTAATCGAGCAATAAAAATCATGTCTTTCATTTTGTCAATAAGATGCTTATCAACTATGATTTTGCTATTAATGACTAGACCTTGATATAAATGAGCCTTTTCATGAACTTCTTCAAGACTTATATTAGGTAAGTATTCGGTTTCAAAACCTAAGTTTTTTAAACCGTCAAACATAACTTGGTGAACACCATCTGTTATAAGTACCTTTTTTTTATCCAATTTTTATTTTTATTAATAAGATTAAATTAAAACTATTCAAATATAAAGAATTTTTTTTATTATTGTATTAATAATAAAAAAATGATATATAATATGAAAGACAAAGTCATATTAATAACAGGAGCAAATTCTGGAATTGGTAAAGCTACGGCGGAATTATTGGCTAAAAAACAAGCTACAATTTATTTAGTTTGTAGGAATCAATCTAAGGGAGAAACTGCCCGAAAAGAAATTATACAAAAAACAGGAAATGATAATATTCATTTAAGAATATGTGATTTATCGTCTATGGAATCCATCAAAGAATATGGATTAAAATTAAGAGCAGAATTATCCCATATTGATGTATTGATTAATAATGCTGGGGCGATGTTTGGTAGTCGTCTCGAATCATCTGATGGTTTAGAAATGACTTTTGCTTTAAACCATATTGGTTATTTTTTACATACACATTATCTATTAGATTTAGTACGAAAAGGAGAAGACAAAAGGATTGTCAACGTTTCATCGATGGGACATAAAATGATTCAGAAGATTGATTTTGATGATTTACAATTTCAAAAAAATTACAAGCAAATGTATGTCTATTGTCAATCCAAATTATTCAATATTTATTTTACTCAAATATTAGCCGAAAGGCTAAAAGAAGAAAACATTACGGTTAATTGCCTGCATCCAGGAGTAATTGGTTCTAACTTTGGAAGCGGTGGCTCTACTATTTTTAAAACATTAATGAGTATTGCTCGACCATTTTTAACATCGACTAAAAAAGGAGCTGCGACTTCAGTTTATCTAGCTAGTTCGGATGAAGTAAATGACATTAGTGGAGCGTATTTTGACAAATGCAAAATTGCCTCTATAACACCATTGGCAAAAGATAGAGATGCCGCACATAAAATATGGAATATCAGTATGGAAATGTGCAAACTTAAAGAATACGGAAAAGTTTAAGCACTATAATCTATTTCTATATCATTACTAGTGACCTTAGCTTGACAAGTAAGAATGTATCCTTCTTCTACTTCATCATCGTCTAAGGCATAGCAAACATCCATCATTGCACCACCATTCAAGACTTTGGCGATACAAGTAGAGCAAGAACCTGTAGTACAAGAGTAGGGTGGTTCGTGACCCGCATCTAAAAGTGATTGTAAAACGGTTTTGTCACTTGGAATATCTAAATTAAAAACCTTTCCATCTAGGTGTATAATAGCTGCTTTTGAACTAGAAGAAGAAGCAGAACTTACCTTACCTTTTTGAACACCGTCACCAGGTGTATTAGAATTAAATAGTTCAAAATGGATAGATTTATCGCTAACTCCTCTTGCTATTAAAACATCTTTTACGGTATTAATCATATTACCTGGACCACAAATAAAATATTCTGTTTTGGGATACGGAGGAATATTTTTTTCTAAATACTCTGCGGTATGTTTGCGATCTATTCGTCCTTTTTTACCCAACCAAAGCGTTTTCTTTTTTCCAAACAAACCTCCTATTCCACTTGCTTTTTCTTGTTTCGGTTGACTCAATATATGTTCTACAAATAATTGTCCTTTATATTTTTGTTCTAGCTCTTCTAATTCGTTTTTGAATATAATTTGTTGTTCATTACGACTACCGTAAAATAAAAAAACAGAGCTTTGTGCTTCGTCTTCTAAAATAGTTTTTAGAATAGACATTAGAGGAGTAATTCCGCTACCACTACCAAGTAAATAATACGTTTTTCTATTGGTTTCGTTTATTTTAGCGACGAACCTTCCTTGTGGTGCCATCACATCAATAGTATCTCCAATTTGTACCGAATCATGTATATAATTAGAAACAAGTCCACCTTCTACTCTCTTAATAGTTACTTTGATATCAGCATCTTTAGGACTACTAGACATGGAATAAGCACGTCTAGCTTCTTGGTCATTTATTGAAAACTTTAAAGTTAAATATTGTCCAGCTTGATAATCAAAAGTATCTTCTAAATGTGATGGCACATCAAAAACTAATGAAACAGTATCACCTGTTTCTTGTATTTTGTTTTTTATTTTTAAATGATAAAACATATTTCTATTTACCAATATTTAATAATTAAAATTTAAACAAACTCTTTTTTATAATAGTTCTTTACAAGCCCTATATAAATCTTTCCAATCCTTTCTTTCTTTTACAACTGTTTCTAAGTATTCTTCCCAAACGGTTTTATCTTGGATGGGGTCTTTGATTATTGCCCCTGTAATTCCAGCTGCTAAGTCATCTGCTTTTAAAAGACCATCTCCAAAATGAGCAGCAAGAGCTTGTCCAGAATTGATTACTGAAATAGCTTCTGCGGTACTTAAAGTTGACGAAGGAGATTTTATTTTAGTTTTTCCATCTTCTGTTTTTCCTTGTCTCAATTCTCTAAAAATCGTTACTAAACGATGGATTTCTTTTACGGGAGGGGCATCTGCTGGCAACTCTAAACTTCTACCAATTTTATCCACTCTTGTCTTTACAATATTAATTTCTTCTGCTAAGGTTGCTGGCAAAGGCAACACAACGGTATTGAAACGACGCCTTAAAGCACTTGACAATTCATTGACTCCTTTATCTCTATTATTTGCAGTAGCAATAACATTGAAACCTTTTTGAGCTTGAACTTCTGTATTGAGTTCAGGAATGGGCAGTGTTTTTTCAGATAATAAGGTGATTAAGGTATCTTGAACATCCGATGGAATACGTGTCAATTCTTCTACTCTTGCCATTTTTCCATCTAACATAGCCCTCATTATTGGACTAGCGGTCAATGCATCAGGAGAAGGTCCTTCTGCTAATAATTTGGCGTAATTCCAGCCATACCTCATACTATCTTCACTCATTCCTGCTGTTCCTTGTACCAATAAAGTAGATTTACCAGAAATGGCCGCTGCTAAATGTTCTGCTACCCATGTTTTCCCTGTTCCTGGAATTCCAATAAGAAGAAGAGCTCTATCTGTTGCTAGTGTGGCAACTGCTACTTCTATAAGTCTTCTACTTCCAAAATATTTGGGTTCTATCTCGACACCATTAACTAATTTACCCCCTAACAAATAAGTGACAACTGCCCAAGGAGATAAATTCCAACCGCTTGGTTTTTGTCTATCGTCTATTTGAATTAAAGCTTCTAATTCTTTTTTATAAGCAACCTCCGCATGTGGTCTAAGCGTTTGCTGAGTATTGATGTTCATTAATAAAAAGAAGTTTTATTATAGACGTTATTACAAAAAATTGATTGCAGCTAATTTAGCTTTTATAAAAACTTTCATAATAACATCTTATGATTTAATTTATTTATTATCGTATGCCCATTTTATCAAAACAGAGCCCCATGTAAATCCACCACCAAAAGCAGTTAATACGATATAATCACCTTTATTGAATTGATTTTCCCATTCCCATAAACATAAGGGAATAGTACCTGCTGTTGTATTTCCATATTTATGAATATTAACAGTTACTTTTTCACGAGGAAAATCAAGCATATCTGCAACAGAATTGATAATTCGCATATTAGCTTGATGGGGAATAAGCCAACTAATATCTTCTTTTTTTAGATTATTTCTTTGTAATAATTCTTTAATAGTTGATGTCATGCCTTTTACAGCTGCTTTGAATACGGGGCGACCATCTTGAAAAACGTACTGCTCACGTAATCTAGCAGATTCTTCTGTGGTTGGATTTTGAGAACCACCTGCTTTGATATATAAAAATTGCCTTCCAGAACCATCAGATTTTAAAACAGCATCTTGAAATCCTACATTTTCCTCAGTTGGTTCAAGCATTACGGCTCCGCAACCATCTCCAAATATAATACAAGTAGCCCTATCTTGATAATCAATAATAGAAGACATTTTATCCGCTCCGACCACAATTACTTTTTTGTACATACCTGTTCGTATGAATTGGGAGGCTGTTGTAATAGCATAGATAAATCCAGAACAAGCTGCTTTTAAATCATAACCAAATGCATTCACCAAACCAAGTTTATCACAAAGAGTATTAGCGGTATCTGGCATTACTTTATCTGGAGTAACTGTAGCAAAAATAACTAGCTCAACTTCTTCTTTTGTGGTATTTGTTTTTTTGAGCAATCGGTCGACTGCTTCAACTGCCATATCTGAAGTTGCTTTCCCTTTGCCTTTTAAAATTCTTCTTTCAATAATACCTGTTCGACTCCTTATCCATTCGTCATTAGTATCAACCATTTTTTCTAGATCTTGATTGCTTAAGACTGTTTCAGGTACCCATCCTTGCACTCCTGTAATTGCAGCGTTTAATAAAGACATAATTTATTTTGATTTACAAACTCCGAAAGTATGAAATTGATTTAAAAAATCAAAGATACTATTAAAATAAATTAATAATAATAAGAGCATGTTTAAATTTGATACTTGAATAAAGAAAATTTTTAGAAGAATGGAGTTTAAATGTGTTTTTTTAGCGGGAAATTACAAATGATGTGGGATCCAAATTGGTCAGATTTTTTGATTTCAAGGCTGCCGTTATGAGATTCAATAATTTTTTTAATAATGGCTAATCTTATGATAATTTCATTGATGCTTTGGAAGTCATTTTTGTTCTTTGATAATGCAGTTACTCCGATAGAAAGGGTACAATGGGTATTATTAAATTGTTTTTGAGAAAAATGGATTTCTAATTCGGGGGCAGTATTAAATGCTGCTGCATTAGCGGCGAGTCCTAAGATTATTCTTTTAATATCCAAGGAATTTCCTTGAAAATTTTTAGGTAAATCTTCATCAACATACACATTTAATACTTTGGTGTTTTTATGTTTTGATTCTATAATAGGCAATACTTCATGGAGTATTTTAATTAATGAAAAAATTTCATTATTATTAGAATTATAACTGTTTTGCTTATTAATAGTAAGTTCTTGAGTTGTATTCTCAATAGTGGCTGCTATTTTCTTAAGGGTTAATAAAAAATCTTCATTATAATTATCTGTTATGGTATTAATCGAATGGGTAACAACATCTAAAACATTTATGGCTGTTATAGAGTCATTTTTTTTATTTTTCACGCTAGTGTTCATTGAGATATTTTCTTTATTATAAATATCTTTAACACTATTTATTTTTTTATTTTTTAAAGTTAGAATTTGCCTTTGAATTTCAAGTTCATTTCTTTTTTGTTGATAATTTCTAAAATCTTCATAAATGGTAGTGTAATCATAGATTTCCCAAAGAATAAATTCAACATTATCCACCAATATTTTAGAAAAAGTAAAATCATAATAACCTGGTAAAAAATCGGCAGGAACTTCTACCTTTGAAAAAAGCATTTCTTTATCATTAATACTAAGGTGACAAAGCGAGTCAAAAATGCTTTCGATAAAAGGAAACCACTCTGGAACCCGAGTGTCCTTGAGATTTGTTGTAGAAAAAATAGAATCACAACTTTCGACCAAATACCCATCCTCTCTTACAAGGAGTATTTGGCAGAACTTTGCTAGTCTATTTTGCCTATATTTTTGAATATTAGTTTTCATCTATTTATTTTGTTTGAGTTTGAATTTATTAGTCAAATAGAAGCTCCCTTGCTAGTTCATCAAAAAGTTCTTCTACGTTTTCTCCTGTTTTTGCGCTTGTTGTAATATTACAATCTATTGTTAATGTGTCTAATACAGATTCTATTTCTTCCGCTGTTAATAAATCTTTTTTATTCCCAACAACTTTAAGTAAGCTATCTGGTAGTAAATCCCTTAAATGATTGATATCGTGTTCAATGTTTGCAAAAGTTAAAGGGCGACTCATATCAAACACATAAATGATACAAGAGGCTCCTAAAAAGTATGATATTGGCACTTTGTCTTGCGATACCTCTCCCGCAATATCCCATAACAAAATAGAGATTTCTTCATCGTCTACTTCGATAACTTTTTTATTTACCTTTACACCAATAGTAGTGAGATATTTATCATTAAATTTGTCAAAAACAAATCTATTAAAAAGGGAAGTTTTACCAACACCAAAATTTCCAGTTAAAATTACTTTTTTACTTACCATTATTAAGTTGTCGCTTGTAGTATTTTATTTAAAATAAGTTTCTATTTTTTCAGATAACTCTTCTTGTAAGAGTTCTACATCTTTATTTTCGCTAATTTCTTTTTCAGCAAAATCCAAAACTTTTGCTGTTAATTGATCTTTTTGTGAATTGGTAATAGCACCGTCCAATACAATTGCAAAATAATACAAATGGAAACTTTGAATAAAAATTCTATACGTTCCATATTCAATCATTTCTAATTCGTCTCTTTCTTTTGTAAAAGCATCTTCTACAAAAGACTTAATGGCGGTGAGCATACCAGCGATGGCATCCCTGTCCATCGTTTTATTTTTAGAATAATCGCCCATTAATAAACCAGAATCTCTTTCTATTATATAAATTTCCTGAATTTGAGATTGGTTAATATCTTGAAGCACTAATTCGCTTTCTTCCATACCAAAAACTTTGGAACGAATCAATTTCATTAATCCTTTTAAAGAAAAAATAGTCCTTACTCTTTGGTCTATATTTTCCCTCATTGAAATAAATTGATGACTTACAAATTTTCTAACCATTTTACCCATTACTGGATACACAATATCTAATAATTCGTCTTGTGATGCTTTCAACTTTCTTTCGACGATTTTATTCACTTGTTTCTGATATTCTGTAGGAAATTTTCTTTTTAGAGATTCTATATGATACTCTATTATGGGATTGATTCTTTCAGCGAGTTTTTCTTGATTGATTTGGTTGTCTTTCAATTCAGTGATAAGAGACCTGTCTTCTTTTAAGATAATATCTCTAAGAAGGGAAAGCATCATTTCGTCTTGAACTTTGCTATCTATATCGTCTTTTTTATTCACCGATTGACGAGTCATTTTTATGTATTAAATTTATACCTACTATGCTTTTAACAAAGTCTCGCTAATTCCTTTAAGTAAGTTACCAAGTTCGTGTTTATCTGAACGACTAGTATCGTTGATTTTATTTTCTAACATTTCAACTTTGTCATTCAGTGTTTTTTCGAGTTTATCAAATCTATTATTGACGTCTTTTTCTAGGGCATTAATTCGATTATTGATGTCTTTTTCTAGCTGATTGATTCTATCGATAAGCGCTTTTTCCATTTCTTCTTCTCGCTTAGCAATTGCATCAAATTTGTCATGATACTCAGCCATCTGTTGCCCCATTAGGATATCTCTAATAGTACTGATTTCTCCTAAACCCAAACCTTTTTCATCTTTTGCCATAAAAGCTTAATATTTTAGTGATTATAAGAATTTTATATTAAGAACATATTTAAATTTTAATCTTTATGAAAACCAATATATTAAGAACTTGTCTTTATA